>CAZFKD010000070.1:0-12490 GCA_964519695.1 uncultured Spirochaetaceae bacterium | reverse complement strand
CGCAATGTCCATCTACTTCGGCGCTTGGACACAGGACGTCGCTGTCGATCTCGGTTGCTCGGCGGTGCGCATCTACGTGCGCGGCAAGGGACTGGTCGCCGTGGAGCCGAATCTCGTCGCTGCACGCAGGAGCGGCCCGAAGAGCGGAGAGGTTCTGGCGGTCGGCGCAGAAGCCGCGCAGATGATCGGGCGGACGCCGCAGGAGATCGCGGTGGTCCGGCCCGTCCGCGGCGGCGCGATCGCGGATCTCGACTGCATGGAGGCGCTGCTTCGTCATCTCGCCTTCGAGACGGGCTTTCTCGGATCCCTCCGACGGCCCCGGCTCACGGTTCCGGTCCCGCTCGATCTCTCGCCGGTCGAGCGCCGCGCGGTCCAGGAATGTGGTCGGCAGGTCGGTGCCCGGGAGGTCCGAATCGTGCCGAAGGTCGTCGCGGCGGCGATCGGGCTCGGTCTGTCGGACGAGCGGCCGCAGGGCCAGTTCATCCTCGATATCGGCGCCGGAACGACCGAGGCCGCCGTCGTCTCGCTCTCCGGCGTGGTGACGTCGAGGACGCTCCGGGTCGGTGGCGCGAGCCTGAACGAAGCGCTGCAGGCCTACGTGCGCAAGAAGTTCAATCTCCTGATCGGCGACGAGACGGCGGAGCGACTCAAGCTCGTGCTCGGGAGCGCCTACCCCTCGGATCAGATGCGCAAGCTCGAGGTCCGGGGGCGCGATCTGATCTCCGGGGTGCCGAAGGCGGTCGAGATCGGCTCGGAGGAGACGCGCGAGGCGCTCGAAGAGTCGGTCTCGGAGATCGTCGCCGTCGTGAATGAGCTGCTCGAACAGACCCCGCCCGAGGTCGCGAGCGACATCTTCGCGCAGGGGCTCGTCCTGATCGGCGGCGGCTCGCTGCTCGGGCAGCTCGATCTCCGCCTGCGTGAGGCGACGGGCCTCGTCGCGGTGCGCGCGGACGATTGCACGAACGCCGTCGTGATGGGCGCCGGCCGGATCCTCGAGGATCCGGAGGGCTACGCCGGGCTGTTCCCGGCCTGAGGGGCGTGCGAGACGACCGGATCGGCCGGTGCGCTCATGGCCGAGGCGACGGCGACTCGACTCGACGCGGCTGCGAGTCGAGCGATCGCGCCGGGTTTCACGGGCGAAGACGGGTCTTCGGGTCGCGATCGCCGCCTTCGCTTCGTATGCTCGGGGCATGCTGCTTCAACTCTTCGAGGGGCTCCCTTTCTACGCGCTCTGGCCGGCGCTCGCGGCGATCGGCGTGGGCTGGTACCTGCTGATCTGCGGCGGGCTCTATCTCTTCCTCCACCGCTCCCGCTACGCGGAATCGGCGCGGCGCTGGAAGACCCAGCTCCAGTCGACCCGGGCCGACCAGGTGCGCGGGGAGATCCGCGACGGCGTGCTCTCGATGTCGATGGTGATGGGCAGCATCGCGATCGCCTTCTGGTGCTCCTACAACGGCTACAACCGGCTCTACGCCTCGCCGACCGAGTACCCGCTCTGGTACATCCCGATCAGCATCTTCGGTGTCTTCGTCGTCATGGAGGTCTTCGAGTGGACCTTTCACTGGGCCTGTCATCGCAGCGACCTGCTCTGGAAGGTCCACAAACATCATCATCGCTATGCGAATCCGACGCCCTTCGGCGTGATGGCCGACGCGCCGATCGACATGTTCATCAAGTCCTCGCCGATCCTCTGGATCCCCTTCCTCTTCCCGATCTGGGACGTCGCCCTGATCGGGACCTTCGCGACGATGAACTTCCTCTACGGCACCTATCTCCACGCCGGCTTCGATCCGCCCTGGATGCCCTCGCCCCATAGCCGCCTGCTCGTCTCCGCCTGGCACCACAACGAACATCATGCCGGCAGCCTGGATCACAACTACGGCTTCTTCACCGGCTTCCTCGACATCCTTTTCGGGACGCGCTTGATTCCCGACGACAAGGTCGCCAAGCGGCCGAGCTATCGGTGCACTGCGTGCCGCGAGCCCGCGACCTCCTGAGCGCGCGGCCTTTCGACCTCCCGGGGGCCTGATGAGTCGCTTCCCGTTCGGCATCCCCTTCGGCTGGTATCCCGTCGCCTGGAGCTTCGAGCTCGAGAAGGGGGCCGTCCTCCGGCGCCATTATTTTGCGCGCGAGCTCGTCCTGTTCCGGGGCGAGTCGGGCGAGGCGTTCGTCCTCGAGGCCTACTGTCCCCATCTCGGCGCGCATCTCGGCGTCGGCGGCCGCGTCGAGGGCGAGACGCTGCGCTGCCCGTTCCATGGCTGGCGATTCTCGGGCGCGGGAGAATGCGTCGAGATCCCGTACGCGAAGCGTACGCCGGCTTCGGCCCGCGCCTTCGCCCATCCCGTTCGCGAGACGGCCGGCTTCGTCTGGGCCTGGTACCACCCGAATCGCGAAGCGCCCGCGTTCGAGCCGCCGGAGGTCCCCGAATGGCGGGCGGAAGACTGGACGCCGGACTGGACCCCTTACGAATGGACGATCCGGACCCATCCCCAGGAGATCGCCGAGAACAGTGTCGACTGGCCGCATTTCCATCACATCCACCACATGGATCCGCCGCCCGAGCGCGACGTGCGCTTCGAGGGCCACGAGATCCGCTGGTATGCCGCGACGAGCAAGAACGTCTCGACGCTCGGCGGCGCGGCCGACGAGATCCGCGTCGTCGGGCGCAATCCGGGCCTGGGATGCAGCTACGTCCGTTATTCGGGCATGCTCGAGACCGTGATCGTCATGGGCATGACGCCCGTCGACGAAGAGCGCGTCCACATGCGCTTCGGGGTGATCGGCAAGAAGGCGGGGCGGAGCGACGCCGAGATGGCGGGCTTCCAGAAGGCCTACGCCGACGACATGGCTCTCGCCGTCGAGCAGGATTTTCCGATCTGGGAGAACAAGGTCTACCGCGCTGCGCCGCGGCTCTGCGACGGCGATGGGCCGGTCCCGGAGTTCCGGCGCTGGGCGGCGCAGTTCTACGTCGCCGAGCCGCCCGTCGGGATCCAGCGCTCGCCGGCGCTACGCGGAGACGAGCGACATTAGTCGGTGATCGCCTGGTAGACCCCGTTCTTGAACTCGGGGACGATCGGGATTCCGCCCGGCGGCAGCAGCTGGATCATCAGGATCGCGACGAGCTGCTCCTCGGGATCGACCCAGAAGTAGGTTCCCGCCGCGCCGCCCCAGCCGTACTGGCCGACCGAACCGAGCGTTCCGCCCGGCGCGAGCGCGTCGACGACGGAGAAGCCGAGGCCGAAGCCCTGGCCCGGGAACCAGCCTTTGAGCATCGGGACGTCCCGCTCCGATTCGGTCAGGTGGTTCGTCGTCATCAGCTCGATCGACTTGCGGGAGAGCAGGCGGACGCCGTCCAGCTCGCCGCCGCGGCGCAGCATCTCGCAGAAGCGCAGATAGTCGTCGATCGTCGAGACGAGGCCCCCGGCGCCAGAGGGGAATGCGGGCGGCTCGCGGTAGCGGCTCGTGCTCGGAGCGTCGACGAGAGCGAGACCGCCGCCCGGGCCGGGGCCGTAGTTGGCCGCGAAGCGATCCAGCTTCTCGTCGGGGACGAAGAAGGCCGTGTCCGACATGCCGAGCGGCTCGAAGATCTCGCTCTGCAGGAATTCTTCGAAGGGCCTGCCGGAGACGACGGCCACGAGATGGCCGAGCACGTCGGTCGAGACGCCGTACAGGAACTTCGTCCCGGGCGGATGGGCGAGCGGGATCCGGGCGAGCCGGGCGAGCCATTCTTCCGGCGGCAGCTTCGTCTGCGATCCGCGCAGATCCGCCTCGAGATAGGCCTGCTCGATCGCCTGCGAGGCGAAACCGGGCGGCGCGCTCGCGAGACCGGAGGTGTGGGTCAGGAGATCGCGGACGGTCATCTCGCGCGGGGCCGCGACGACGTCGGAGAGCGGCGCGTCCGGCGTGCGGAGCACCTTCATGTTCGCGAGCTCGGGGATGTGTTTCGAGACCGGATCGCCGAGCAGGAGCTGGCCGCGCTCGACGAGCATCATCGCGGCGACGCTCGTGATCGGCTTCGTCATCGAGTAGATGCGGAAGATCGTGTCGCGCGTCAGCGGCGCGCCGCGCTCGCGGTCGCGCAGGCCGGTCGCCGCGAAATGGACGACCTCGCCGTCGCGCGCGACGAGGCTGGCGACGCCCGCCAGCTCGCCGCGCTCGACGTGGGCGGCGAGGGTATGCTCCAGCCGCTCGAAACGTTCGAGCGACATTCCGGCGTCGACGGATTCGACGTCGTTGCCGCGGTCGTCGACGCCGCTCGCATGGGAGGCATGCCTGCAGCCGGAGGCGAGCGCGATCGGCAGCAGGGCGAGGACGAGCGCGAGGGGCGGGCAGGCGCGGAACACGACTCGGTGCAGGACGGGGCTCACGACCCGGCTCACGAGCGCGGCCCGCCCTCGTTCCCGCCCTGCACGATCTTCGTCGCCAACGCGATCATCGACGCGACGTCCGAGAGGTTCGCCGGAACGACGAGCGTGTTCCCCTGCTTCGCGATCTGCCCGAACTGGGCGACGTACTGCTCGGCGATCCGCAGCTGCATCGCCTCGGCCCCGCCGGCGCCGGCGACTGCGCTCGCGACCCGGCGCAGACCCTCGGCCGTCGCGGTCGCGACCGCCTCGATCGCCGCGGCCTCGCCCTCCGCCTCGTTGATCTGCTGCTGGCGCTTCGCCTCCGACTCCTTGATGACCTTCTGCTTCTCGCCTTCGGCGCGATTGATGTTCGCGTCGCGCACGCCTTCGGACTCGAGGATCACCGCCCGCTTCTCGCGTTCGGCGCGCATCTGCTTCTCCATCGCCTCGATCACGTCCGGCGGCGGGTTGATGTTGCGGATCTCGTACCGGAGGATCTTGACGCCCCAGGCATCGCTCGCGAGATCGACCTCGCGCACGACGTTTCCGTTGATGATCGCCCGCTCCTCGAAGGTCCGGTCGAGATCGATCTTGCCGATCTCGCTGCGCAGCGTCGTCTGCGCCAGCTGGGTGATCGCGAAGACGTAGTCCTGGATGCCGTAGGAGGCGCGTTCGGGATCGAGGACCTGCATGTAGAGGACGCCGTCGACGCCGACCTGCACGTTGTCCTTCGTGATGCAGACCTGCTCGGGAATGTCGATCGCCATCTCCTTCAGCGAATGGCGATAGGCGATGCGTTCGATGAACGGGACGAGGATGTGGAAGCCGGCGCGCAGCGTCCGGCTGTACTTGCCGAGATTCTCGATCACGTACGCCTGCTGCTGGGGCACGATCGTCGCCGTCTTGGCGACGATGACGATCGCGAGGACGACGATGCCGATGATCGCGAAGGTGAAGATCTCCACATGTTCCTCCCTGGTTCGAATGAAGATGTCGTGCGTCGCAGGCGACGAACCGGATCCGAAGAGATCGACGAATCGACGTCTCGGCCTCGAACGCTTCAGTTGCCGCCGCTCTGCGGCGCGTCGTAGCGGACGTCGAGGACGAGACCCTGGCGGCGCTCGATCCTGCATTCGGCGCCCGCCGGAATCGCGACCGAGCCCTGATTGCGACCCGTCCAGCGCGCCCCGCGCACCATCACGCCGCCCGAGACGCCGGGCGGGATCGCTTCGATCGCCGTCGCCCGCTCGCCGTCGACGCCCTCGCGGATCGCGCCTTCGGGCGGTGGCCTCAGCTTCGCATAGACGCGCTGGCGAAAGACGACGAGGCAGACGAGGGAGAGGCCCGCGAAGGCGAGCCATTGGCCCCAGAATGGGAGTGCGATTCCGGCGCCGAGGGTCAGCCCGACGGCGAGAGCCGAGACGCCGAGGAAGACGAGGTAGAACTCGAGGTCGACGATCGTGATCTCGGCGACCAGGAGCAGCGCGCCCACCGTGATCCATCCCCACCAGGGCATGTGCGATCCTTTCGAGAGGCGCTCGGACTCGGCGCCGCGATCCGGCGTCGACGTGGATTTCGGAACGTGTGGTCCGGCGAGCGCCGCGCAGCTTAACACACGGCCGACTCGATTGCCCCAAGGGGATCAAGCGGCAGCTTGCGTGCAGATCGGATCCTCTCGTCCGCGAGGCTTGCGTGCTGCCTAAAATTGGTCTAAAAAAACCAAAATAACCGATGGACTCGGCACGAAGGGCCGATACCACCAGAGCGCAATGCGGGCCCCCTGCCCGGGCCGAGCTGCAAGGAGAAAAAGCTGATGGACTCCATCCCGACCTCACCGCTCGAGCTCGAGCGATCCGCTCAGCTCGGCGAGGCGACGCGCGCGTACTCGACGCGCCGGGTTCCCGTCCACGCGATGCGCTGCCTTCGGACCGATCTCGCGCCGGCTGCCGGAGACGTCGTGCTCGCGCGCGTCGAGACGCTCGGCCACCACAAGCGCCTGCATACCGTCAGCGGCGGTCGCAAGAACCTCTTCGTCGGCGACTACGTCATTCTGGCCTACGGAGATCGCTATGCGCCGAACCAGTTCGAAGCCCACGTCCCGCGCGATCTCCGGGACTGCGACCTCGCCGCCGGCGGCGGGATCGCCGCGCGCGTCGTCTCGCAGCATGGGCGGATCCGCGGATCCGCCACCCGGCTCCATCCGATCGGGCTCGTGGCGAGCGAGCCCGATGCGCCGCCCCTGAACCTCGGCAGCTTCGCGATCGAGCCCGCGACCGGCGCCCGCGCGATCGGGATCCCGGTCGTCGCCGTCGTCGGAACTTCGATGGACGCGGGCAAGACGACGACGGCGGCCCATCTCGTCCGCGGTCTCTCCAAGGGCGGCGCGCGAGTCGGCTATGCGAAGGTGACGGGCACGGCCGCCGCGGGCGATCCCTGTCTGCTTCGCGATGCGGGTGCGAGCGTCGTGCTCGACTTCACGGATGCGGGGCATGCGTCGACCTATCGGCTTCCGCCCCGGACGATCGTCGCCGTCTTCGAAGAGCTCGTTGCCCACCTCGCAGAGATGGGCGTCGACATGATCGTCGTCGAGGTCGCCGACGGCCTCCTGCAACGCGAGACGGAAGCGCTGCTCGAGAGCGGGGCATTCCGGCGCCGGGTCGACGGCGTGGTCTTCGCCGCGGCGGATTCGATCGGCGCCGTCGGCGGAGTCCGGTGGCTCGCCGAGCGCGAGCTCCATGTCGTCGCGGTCTCCGGTCGCCTCACGCGCTCGCCGCTCCAGATCCGGGAGACGATCGCCGGGACGCGGCTCCCCGTCCACGCCTGTGAGGACCTGCTCGACGCAGCCACGGCTTCGAAGCTGGTCGAATCCGCGGCGAGGGGATGAGGGCCAGTGATGCTCCGCTCCGATTCCGTCGAGTACGTCGAGCCGGCGAAGCCGGGTGAGCTCGCCCATTTCGCCTTCGTGCCGAAGTCGGCGCTGGACTCGGAGTCGCCGTCGATCGTCATCGCGGTCCATGGGATCTCCCTCAGCGCGCGCGAGCAGATCGACGCGTTCACGCCCTGGGCGGCGGCTCGCGGCCACGTCCTGCTCGCGCCCTGCTTCGATACGCCGGAGGATCGCGACTACCAACGCCTCGGTCGTCGCGGCCGGGGCCGCCGTGCCGATCTCGCCCTCGACCTGGCGATCGAGCGCCTGGCGGTCGGCCTGGATGCACGATTCCCGAGGCGGATCTTCTTCGGTTATTCGGGCGGCGGACAGTTCGTGCATCGCTACCTGATGGCCCATCCCGACCGGGTCACCGCAGCCGTCGTCGCGGCGGCGGGCTGGTACACGCTCCCCGACGCGAGGCTCGCGTATCCGATGGGTCTGCGCGTCGGCGGCAAGCTCGCCGGCGTCGAGATGCTGCCGAGCCGATTCCTCTCCGTTCCTGTCCTCGCGCTCGTCGGCAGCCGGGATCTCGGACGCGACGAGAGCGTCCGAACGAACACGAAGGTCGATGCGCGCCAGGGGACCGATCGCGTCGCGCGCGCCCATCGCTGGATCGGGGAGATGCGCGCGGCGGCCGCAGCGCGCGGCCTGCCCGCCCGCCACGAGCTGATCGAGCTCCCGGAGGCCGGCCATTCCTTCCTCGAATGCGTCGAGGCCGGGCTCGCGAAGGCGACCTTCGACTTCTTCGACTCCGTCCCCGGCATCGCCCCGGACTCTCCGAAACCCGAACACCCCACCGATGGAAGTGCAGCCCGATGATCTCCCGCGTTCGCATGCTGCTGCTTTTGTTCGTCACGTCGATCGCATCGCCCGCGAGCGCCGCCCGCGTCGAGATCCTCGAAGGCGAGAACTACGACCTCGTCGCGTCGACGAGCCGGGGCATCCGGCTGCGCATCGAGGAGCCCGACATGGTCTTCCGTGTGGGCGGACGACTCCATGGCGATGCTGCCTTCTTCGACGACGACCAGACCGAGTTCGACTCGGACGCCCGTCTGCGTCGCGCGCGCATCTATCTCTCGGGCCGGATCGAAGACGTGTTCCGTTTCAAGATCGATCGGGAATTGACCCCTTCACGGTCGCAATGGAGAAATCTCTGGGTTCAGTACAAGCCGACCGCTCGAATCGGAATCAAGGCCGGAAACTTCGTCGCGCCCTTCGGCCTCGAGCAGATCATGACGTCGAACTACCTGACCTTCATGGAGGGATCGATGTCGGGGGCGATCGCTCCTGGTTTCCAGACCGGCGCCTTGCTGGAGACGAACGGACGTTTCTCGAAGAGAAAATCGCTCAATCGGTGGACCTATGCGCTCGCCGCGGTCGTCCCGCCGCTGGGTGAGCGAAGCGACGATCGCCACCGATCGGAGCACTGGAGCGTCGTCACCCGAGCGACCTATGCGCCGATCGCGAGGAAGCGGACCGTTCTTCATCTGGGCGGCGCCGCAGAGTTTCGCGACCTGCTCGGCGACGGGACCTACGCCATCCGGACGCGGACCGAGACGGGTTTCGGACGCAGGATCATCGGGACCGATTTCCTGACCGACGTCGACTCGGTGGTCTCCGCGGGCGCGGAAGCCGCAGCGATGTTCGGTCCGGTCCTGTTGCAGGGCGAATATCATCACTCCTTCATTCAGCGCAGCGGCGGATTCGAGGATGCGAGTCTCGGCGGCGGCTACGCCCAGGCGAGCTGGGTCCTGACCGGAGAGCGGCACGCCTACTCGCTCACGCGTGCGACGTTCGGGGGGGTCCGTCCGAAGAGCAAATGGGGAGCGTTCGAGCTCGCCGCGAGATTCTCGGTCCTCGATCTCGAGGACGGTGTCGTCGATGGCGGTGAGGCCGAGACGATCACGGCCGGTGCCAACTGGTACATCCGGGAAAACCTCCGGCTGATGTTCAACTACGTTCGCGTGAACGCGCGCCAGGAAGACACGGGGATCTCGGACGATCCCCAGATCTTCCAGCTCCGTGCGCAGCTTCATTTCTGAGGACGCGGTAGATGCTCGCAGCCCGCGCCGCGCTGCCGATCGAACGCGAGGAGGGAGACGCCGTGAGCCTGCCGAGGATCCTGGCGGGAGACCGCCGAAGGCGGGTCGCATGGCTCGTCGCGAACGGCATCGGCCAGGCCATGGCGGGCTTCGCTCTGGCGTTCGCGCTGCGCGGACTGCTGCGCGGCAGCGAGAGCGGGACGCTCGATCCGCGCGAGCTCGGCGCGATGGTCGGGCTCGGATTGTTCGTCCTTGCGCTTCGCATCCGCGAGGCGAGCGATGCCGAGCGGCTGGGCCAGGATTACGTGATGCGGGTCCGGCTCGAGATCTTCGATCGACTGGCGGGCCGCCCGAGACCAGCCGAGAAGAATCCGCGCTTCGGTGTCACCCTCTCGCGTCTCACCGGGGATCTCAACTCGCTCCGGAACTGGGTGAGCTACGGGATCGCGCGCGCCGTCGTCGCGGGCGTCAGCATCGTGGGTCTGGTGGCGAGTCTCTTCTATTTCAGTCCGCTCGCCGGGGGCGTGATCACGGGGGTGCTGGTCGTCAGCCTGCTCGGGAGCGCGCTGGCACTGCCGAGCCTGCGTCTTTCCGTCCGCGAAGCGCGTCGGCGCCGCGGTCGCCTCACGAACAACCTCAGTGAAAAGGTGCTGGCGGCGCGGGCGGTCTGGCAACTCGGGAGAACGGAACACGAGCGCAGCCGCATCCGTCGGCATAGCCGCGCGCTCCGAGACGCCCTCGTCCGCCGGGCGCGCTGGAGCGCGTTGCTGCGCTCGTCCGCGGAGATCGTCTGGCCGATCGCGATCGTCTCGCTCCTCGCTGCACTCGTGGCGACGGCGAGACCGGCCTCGGAGCTCGTCGTCTCGATCCTGCTGGTCGGGATGATCACGACCGCGCTCGGCCAGATCGGCCGTGCCCTCGATCATCGCGTCGCCTACGAAGAAGGGCGTCGCCGGATCGGAGCCGTCCTCGCGGCACCGCGCGTGCGCGAGGCCCGGCGAGCGGTTCCGCTTCCGGGGACGGCGCCCCTGGACGTCGTCTTCTCGGGCGTGTCCGTCGACGGCGTGTTCGCGGACCTCTCGCTGCGGGCGGCGCCCGGGGAACGCGTTCTCGTCGATGGGCCGACGGGCTCGGGCAAGTCGACGCTCCTCGCCCTGCTCCTGCGCCATCGCGAGCCCGACGCCGGCGAGGTCCAGCTCGACGGCATCGCGCTCGGGCAGATCCGGCTCGAATCGCTGCGCTCGGCCGTCCAGCTCGTGAGCCCCGAGCTGCCCCTGCTGCGGGGGAACGTGCTCGAGAACATCGCTGGCGCGGTTGCGGACGACGACGACGACGATTGGATCGCCACGGTCGTCGATGCCTGCGCGCTGACGCACGACCTCGCGCTCGATGCCGGACTCGCGACCCGCGTCTCCGAGCAGGGCGCGAACCTCTCCGAGGGCCTGCGGCGTCGGATCCGGATCGCTCGTGCGATCGCGATGCGCCCGCGTCTGCTGCTGATCGACGAGCCGGGCCTCAGCGCCGATCCGACTGCGAGCACGGCCCTCGCGAACGCGGCGAGCCTGTCGGGAGCGACGATCCTGATCGTCGGTCCCGACGCGAACGAGCAGCTCCGGATCGATCACGTCTGGCATCTGCCGGAGGGCCGGAGCGAGCGAGCGCGAAGCTTTTCGAACGTCATCGAGGGAATCCAATGGAGCTGAAGTATTTCAGGCGGATCGAATGCGAAATGGATGTCCGACCGATCGCGGAGGAGATCGCGGGCCAACCGGAGGCCTGGTTCCAGCAGACGGGCCGTCAGAAGGTGCGCGTCCAGGCAGAGGCGCTGGCGATCCCCCTGCGCGGGATCCGGAAATCGAAGATCCAGGGCCGCAAGCGATGCGACGTCCACGAGACGCGGTACACGACGCTCTCGAACGGCTTCCCGTCCGTGCGGGGCTTCATCGAGGGGATCGCGCAGCAGCTCGGGGGCGCGCTCGGGCGCGCGAAGATCGTGAACCTGCCGCCGGGGCGCAGGGTGCTGGCTCATGTGGATCGCGGCGACTACTACGCGCGGCGCGATCGGTATCACCTCGTGATCGAGAGCGACGGATGCCGGATGCGGGCCGGCGACGAGGAGGTCGTGATGCAGCGCGGCGAGCTCTGGTGGTTCGACAACAAGGCGGAGCACGAAGCCTGGAACGAGACCGCGTCGCCCCGGATCCACCTGATCTTCGACATCGAGCCGCCGAACACCGATTGAGCGGGGACGCGGCCGATCGCGGGCGGGCGATGACGCCGTCCGCAAACGCGAATCGCTCACGACGGCAGAGACTTCCGGGGCGAGCTGCGTGTTCGCGAGGCGGGCCGTTCTGCTCAGCTGCGCGCGGGCGGCTAGGCTCGGCGCAAATTATGTTTCGCCCGGGTGTGCAGGAATCACGAACGGATCCGGCGCGCGAGGCGAAGTCGGGTCCACCATGGTTTTTCGACGGGACAGGAGGGCGCCGCGCCGCACGGCGGTCGGGGAGGGCGGGCGCCGTCGCGTCGGAGCCGCTCTGCTCGCGGTGCTGGTCGTGATTGCATGGCCGGCGGCTTCCCGCGCGCAGTCGTGCCCGCTCGCGCAGCGCCCCGCGTTCGCCGGCCACGCGATGCCGATCGAGGGCGATCCCAATCCGCAGCCGATGACTTTCGTGCCGACCTTCCCGGGGCTCAGCTTCAGCCCGCTCACCGGCTTCGAAGTCCCGCCGGACGGAACCGACCGGATCTTCGTTCTCGAGAAGGAGGGGCGCATCCACGTCTTCGAGAATCGCGAGGACGTGATGACCTCGCGGGTCTTCCTCGACATCCGCTCGAGCATCGTCTCCGAGGGGGAGCAGGGCCTGCTCGGCCTCGCCTTCGATCCCGACTACGCGACCAATCGGCGCTTCTACATCAACTACACCGCCGAGGTCGGCTGCGCCGCGCCGGCCGCCGCGGGCTGCAGCAAGATCGTCCGCTACCAGGCGCGCGCGAACGATCCGGACGAGGCCGATCCGGCGACGCGCACGGAGCTGCTCGAATTCCGCCAGCCCTTTTCGAACCACAACGGCGGTCCCGTCGTGTTCGGTCCGGACGGCATGCTCTACGTCGCGACGGGCGATGGGGGCGCGGGGACCGATCCGGAGCGCAACTCGCAGAACCTCGGCTCGCGGCTC
>CAZFKD010000069.1:8512-12571 GCA_964519695.1 uncultured Spirochaetaceae bacterium | reverse complement strand
CGGACCAGATCCTCGTCATGACCGTCAATCCCGGCTTCGGCGGCCAGTCGTTCATCGAGGCCATGCTGCCCAAGATCGAGAAGCTGCGCGGCTGGATCGAGCAGCGCGGCCTCGCGATCGCCCTCGAGGTCGACGGCGGGATCACGACGAAGAACATCGGCCGCGCGGCCTCCGCCGGCGCGAACGTCTTCGTCGCCGGCACCTCCGTCTTCGGCGAGAGCGACCGCAAGCTCGCGATCGAAGCGCTGCGGCGAGCGGTGCGTTAGGCGGCGAGCGAGCGAGCGGTCGCGCGGCGGCTCGAAGGAAGAAGGCCATGATCGTCTACGGCGTGCGATTTTCGCCCTACGTCCTGAAGGTCCTGGTCGCGCTCGAGGAGAAGGGCGTCGCGTAAACGCTCGAGCCGCCCGCGCCGGCGGGCTCGCGAGCACCGCGCAGCGCTGGCCGCGCAGCGCACGTCATGCAGAGGCGATCCGGAAGCGGCCATCGTTCGCGGCGGCTCTCGCCGACTGACCCGGGCGGAGCGGAGCCGATCGCGGAACGCGTGACGGGAGCGATGATCCAGGCGGAGGTTTTCGGATGCTCGGAGCTCTGATCGTCGACACGCTCGTCTCGGAGTTCTCCGACGCCGCGGATCCCGAGCAGATCGTCCGCATCCTCATTCGGCTCTCGATGGCGGCGCTGCTCGGCGGGCTCGTCGGACTCCAGCGCGAGCGGATGCGCAAGTCAGCGGGCATGCGGACCCACATGCTGGTCGCGATGGGTGCCGCGCTCTTCGTGCTCGTTCCGGAGCGGAGCGGCATGCCGCTCGCGGATATGAGTCGCGTGATCCAGGGCGTGATCGCGGGCATCGGTTTTCTCGGCGCGGGGGCGATCCTCGAGAACCAGTCCGAGATCACCATCGTCGGCCTCACGACCGCGGCCGGCGTCTGGATGACGGCGGCGATCGGCGTCTTCGCGCTGATCCCGAAGGGGCCGACACCGAGCGATTCCTGAGCCCGGCAGCTCATCCGCCTCGGGCGATCACCGCGAGCTGCCAGACGCCGAGCGCGAAGAAGAGCGCTGCGGCCACCCGCCGCGTCACCGTGAGCGAGACCCGCGTCAGCAGCTTCTCCCCGAGCAGGACCGCCGGCCCGTTCGCCAGCATCATGCCGAGCGTCGTCCCCGCCGCGACGGCCCAGACGCTCTCGTAGCGGGCGCCGAGCGCCACCGTCGCGACCTGCGTCTTGTCGCCCATCTCGACGAGGAAGAAGGCGACGAGCGTCGTCATGAACGCGCCGCCCCGGGCGCGCACGGCGGTCTCGTCGTCGTCGAGCCGGTCGGGAACCAGCGTCCAGATCGCCATCGCGATGAAGCCCAGCGCGATGGCCACGCGGAACCAGGGCGCGTCGACGAGTCCCGCGATCTGCCGTCCGACGAGCGCAGCCAGCGCGTGGTTGGCGAGGGTCGCCACGAAGATCCCGGCGAGGATCGGCCCGGGCGCGCGCAGCCGCGCCGCGAGGACGAGGGCGAGCAGCATCGTCTTGTCGCCGATCTCGGCGAACGCGACGACGGCGGTCGAGGCGAGCAGCGTCTCGAGCATCTCGCCGCAGCCCCTTACATTTCATTGCACGCCCGGACGGACTCGCCGATGCGGATTTTCATCACCGGCTGGCCGGCCGCCGGCTCGCTCGCCCGCTCGCCCAGAGCGGCGCCGGTCAGGCCGGGCGCGCCAACAGGCTCGCGGTATACACGACGTACGCCGCGAACAGAAGCGCGCCCTCCCAGCGATCGATCCGCCGCCTCGTGAACATCAGCGGGAAGAGCAGCAGCGTCGTTCCCATCATCCAGAGGTTGTCGATCCCGATGATGGATGCATGCACGGGGAGCGGATTGAACAGCGACGACAATCCGAGGATGCCGAGGATGTTGAAGATGTTCGACCCGATGACGTTGCCGATCGCGACGTCGTCGCGTCCGCGCACGGTCGAGACCAGGGTCGCGACGACCTCGGGGAGCGAGGTCCCCGCCGCGACGATCGTGAGGCCGATGACGCGCTCGGAGAGGCCCGCCCGCTCGGCGAGGCCGATCGCGCCGTTGACGGTCAGCGTCGCACCGAGCCCGAGCACGGCGACGCCCCCCACGAGCCAGGCGAGGGTCGGCAGCCATCTCGGCCGCGCGACCAGCGACTGCACCCCGGCGACGAGCTCCCCCGCCTCCTCCGGACCGACCTGCCCGCGCACGAGCGTGACCATGTAGGTCGTGAACAGGACGTAGATCGAGACGAAGAGCAGACCGTCGAGGGCGTTGATCGTGCCGTCCTGGGCGACCGCGAGCGTCATCAACGTCACGATCGCGAGCACGGGATATTCGAGGCGGATCGAGTTGCCCGTGATCGCGAGCGGGCGGACGAGGGCGCAGAGGCCGAGCACGAAAGTGACCGTGAAGATGTTCGAGCCGACGACGTTGCCGACCGCGATGTCGGGCTGCTCCTTGAGGGCGGCCAGCACGCTGACCGAGAGCTCGGGAAAGGACGTGCCGGCAGCGACGACCGTGAGGCCGATGATCGCGGGCGGCAGGCGCAGGAGCGAGGCGAGGGCGACGGCCCCGCGCAGCAGCGCCTCGCCGCCGCCGGCGAGCAGGACGAGACCGAGCGCGATCAGTCCGATCGCTTCGGTCATCGGCCGGGCCGGACGGGAGGTCTCAGGGAGAGCATCGGGCGAACCTGTCTCAGGGCGCGACGGCGTCCATCGTAGTGAATCCGTACGGGCGGTAGATGCCGAAGCAGGCGTTCTCGTGCATGCCGTAGCCGACCTCGCCGGTCGAGAGCTGCCAGCGGCAGAGCATCTCGTTGAGGCCCTGGATCTCCGCGAACTGCTTCGGATCCTTCAGATCCCAGACGAGACCTTCGACCTTCAGCGGGCCCTGATGGAATCCGAGCCCCCAGCGCCCGTCCGAGCGATAGCCGGAGCCGCCGAGCAGGTAGTTGGTCCGCAGCGGCGTGCCGACGACCGTGAGGTCGGTATGCGCGAAGGAAAGCCGCGTCTGAGCGATCTCGCGCGTTCCGGACTTGAAGGTGATCTCGTGCTTCGGGCTGCCGAGATGGACGACCTCTTCGTTCGAGCCGAGCTTCGGGACGCGCACGGCTTCTTCCATGTGGCGGTTGCCGTTCGCGTCCTCGTCGAAATAGACCTTGATCATGAAATCGTCGAATTGCATCGGGATCCAGTTGTGGAAATGCCCGAACTCGCCCGCCGGGCGGTACTTCGCGAGGATGCCCGGCGGCTCGGGCTCGCCGGTATTCGGCCGCACGCCCCAGGAATGATCGCGCGCGCCCTTCCAGCGGTCGGGCGTGACGTCGAACGAGCGGCCGTCGACGCGGATGCGGCCGGACCAGTTCCCGACCTGCGCGAAGCGGGTCGTGTGCTCGGTCAGACGGTTGCCGACGCGGCGGTAGGTGACCGGCTCTTCCAGCGCGGGGACGAAGCCGTTCCAGGTCAGGTCGAAATCGAGGTTCCACTCGTTCGGCGCGCAGACGACGCGCAGCGTCTCGAGCCCCTTCACGACCTCGACCGAGAAGGGACCGACGGAGGTATCGAGCCGGTCGTGGCCGAGCTCGCGCGACGCACGCACGCAATGATGCTTGTCGCCCATCGAGACCGTCACGAAGGCGTCGAGGACGCCGAGGTTCGGATACTGGCCCATGCCCGTGATCAGGAAGATCTCGTCGCTGCAGGAATGGCAGTTGAAGTAGTAGCGGTCGTAGAACGCGCGGTCGCCCGTGTAGACGTGGTCGAAGGTCTCGGGGGTCTGGTGGGCCAGGAAATCGTCCATCGGTCCGAGGGGCATGGGGTCTCCGTCTTGGCGGGGCACGGCGGGCCTTGCGTCCGCACGGCAGTGCGGCGCGGACCGATCCTATCCGATGGTTCGTCACGGGCCAGCCCCGCGCGTCGTCGCGATCGTTCGGAGAATCTTCGAATGCCTCCGGCCAACCACGCGATCCGCCGCTAGCATCCGCCGCCCCGAACGACGATCGCGCCCTCCCCCCGAGCGCGATCCCAGCATGCGGACCCGCCAGCTCCC
>CAZFKD010000069.1:0-8502 GCA_964519695.1 uncultured Spirochaetaceae bacterium | reverse complement strand
TCTGCGAGGTTGCCCGAGACTTGGCGGCACCGCTCCGATTTCGCGCGTGGCAGAAAGAAGCGCTGGCCAAGTTCGAAGCGCGCGTCCATCCGAGCTTCCTCGCGGTCGCGACGCCGGGCGCGGGCAAGACGACCTTCGCGCTCGCGGCCGTGCGGCGCGCGCTCGTCGCAAGGCAGGTGCGGCGCTGCGTCGTCGTCGTTCCGACGCAGCATCTCAAGCTGCAATGGGCGGCCGCGGCCGAGCGATTCGACATCCATCTCGATCCGAACTGGACCGCGAACGACGGCGCGCTGCCCTCCGACGTCCACGGCATCGCCGTGACCTACCAACAGGTCGCCGCCAATCCGGATGCGCTGCGGCGTAGGGTCGGCCATGCGTTCGTGATCCTCGACGAGGTCCACCACGCCGCCGACGCCCGCTCCTGGGGCGACGGCGTTCGCCGCGCCTTCGAGACTGCGCCGGTCCGGCTCTGCCTCTCGGGCACGCCCTTCCGCTCGGATCAGAGCGCGATCCCCTTCGTCCGCTACGTCGGGGACGAGGCGGAGGCCGACTACGAATATGGCTACGGCGAGGCCCTGCGCGATCGGCGCGTCGTGCGCCCCGTCTATTTTCCGCGCATCAACGGGCGCATGGAATGGACGTCCCCCGACGGCCAGACCCATACGGCGGGCTTCGAGGACGCGCTGACTCGCGACCTCGCCGGCCAGCGCCTGCGGACGGCGCTCGCGATCGAGGGCGAATGGCTCCCCGCCGTCCTCGCGAAGGCTCATCGCCAGGTCGTACCCCTGCGGCAGGACGATCCGCGAGCCGCGGGGCTCGTCATCGCGATGGACCAGGCCCATGCGAAGGGCATCGCGAAGATCCTGAAGGAGCGCCTCGGCGTGCGGGCGACGCTCGCGACCTCGGATGATCCGGGCGCCTCGCGCAAGATCGAAGCCTTCGCCGCGGGCAACGATCCCTGGATCGTCGCGGTGCGCATGGTCTCCGAGGGCGTCGACATCCCGCGCCTCGCAGTCGGCGTCTACGCGACCAACACGCTGACCGACCTCTTCTTCCGCCAGGCCGTCGGCCGCCTCGTCCGATCGAGCGACACGGTCCGCTCGAATCGCGCCTACATGTTCATCCCCGACGATCCGCGCCTGCGCCTGTTCGCCTCGGGCATCGCGGAGCAGCGGCGACACAGCCTGCGCAAGCCGGACCGGACGGAAGGCGACGCCTTCGCGCGCGACGACGATCCGCTCCGCGAGCTCGAGGCGGAAGCCGACGCGGAGGATCAGCTCTCGCTCTTCTCCGCCATCTCGGCGATCCCCCTCGACGCCTCGGGCCGACCGCTCGAGATCGCAGCGATCGACGAAGACGCAGGCCACCCCGGCCTCGGCGTCGTCCCCGGCCTCGTCGACGACGGTCCGGAATCCGCGCCGCCGCCGCGCGGCCCGGCGGCCTTCGAGCTGACCGCGCAGGTCTTCGACGAGCCCGTCCCGGCGCCCGAGCCCGAGGCCGCCGCCGACCCGACCGAATCCCCGCGCAGCCGCAAGCGCAAGCTGCGCGAGCAGAACAGCGCGCTCGTCACGAGCCTCGCCCACCGCACGCGCCGCAGTCATGCCGAGATCAACGCCGAGCTGAACCGTCGTATCGGCATCGGCCGCATCACAGAAGCCACGATCGCCCAGCTCGAGCGCCGCCTCGACGCCGCGCGGCGCTGGCTCGAGGGGCGGTGATAAAGGCGGATTCCAAGGGGCCGCGGCGCCTGGCACTGGCCGCCGGCAGCCCGCCGCAGCCCGCGTGTTCCCTACGGCCCGCGGCCGAATCGAGCTCGATCCGGGCGAGGTGCGTCGCGCAACTCCGGAGCAGTCGGGCGGCAATCGCCGAGTCTCCGGTCCCGGGGGTGGCTCGAACCGTCTGGAAGACGGGTCCGAAATCGACTTGGCGACGCCCCGCCGAGGCGTCATACTCCGCCGCTCGGTCGGGGCGTGGCGCAGTCTGGTAGCGCGCTTCGTTCGGGACGAAGAGGTCGCTGGTTCGAATCCAGTCGCCCCGACCAGCCGATCCGCGACGGTTCGTGTCGAACCCGCGGATCTCGACGATCCTCGAGTGCGAGATGGCGTATCCCGGGCCGCCGTTTTCCGCCAACCCGGATCGAGTCGGGCTCTGCCTTGCGGCGGCACCCTTTCGAGATCGAAGCCCCTACTCCCTCCTCACCGTCCTCACCGTCCTCGACGCGATCCGCAGTTCACGTCCCATGCTCGCTCCGGTGGCCGAGGCCGCGCGTCGGTCGGTCGCGCCTCGCCGTCCCGGCGAGCCGAGCGGAGCCGTTCCGTCGCAACTTTGCTATTCGGGGCAGGCAGGCAACGGCATCCGAGATGAAGGATCAGACGATGACATCCACAGTCGAGCCGATCAGAGTCGATGCGGGGCGGGACGAGGAATCACCTCGCTCCGGAGAGGCCCGGCGCCGGGGCGCAGCGCTTCGACCGTACGGCGGTTCGGGTATCGCGCTGCTCCTGTTCCTGCAGGTCGCATCCGCCCTCACGCCCTCTGCGGCTCGCGCGGCGCAGGAAGAGTCTCTGGGAAGGGCGTTGGCGATCACCGTCGACGCCGCCCTGCTGCGTCCTCTCGGGATGCTCCGCCTGATCGGGGGCTCTGCGCTGCTCGTGCCGACGACCCTGATGTGGCCCCCGGACTACCGCGCGAACATCGAGCTCTTCGTTCTCGAACCCGCCGAGTACCTCTTCGAGCGACCGCTCGGCGAGGATCTCGCAGGCAGCTGATCGACGAGACCGGCCTAGGAGCCTGCCCGCGTGTGTCGGAAGAGCTCCTCGCGCACCGACGCGTTCCGGATGTGCCAGATCGAGCCATCGACGAAATAATGATGGATGCCCACGCAATGCGTGAGCGCGAGCAGCAGGACACGGACGTCCGGCGTCGACCAGAATCCTTCGCCGAAGGCATGCGCCGCCAGCGGAGGGCCGTGCAGGACGACGGCCCCGACGCCCACGAGTCCGAGATAGGTGAACAACGCCCGCCGTCGCCGCGCTGCGAGCGAAAGCCGGGGAGCGCCGGGGGCAGCAGCATGGCCGGCGATCGACTCCGCGCTTCGCGCATATCGGTTCACCTCGATGCGCAGCGGGAACGAGAGATACTGAAGTGCGTGGGCGATCTGCACCCACAGGAAGCCGCCCGGTACGAAATACCAGAACGGATACCAGAGATAGAGCGAGACCCAGGGCAGGACCGCGCGAATGGGAACTGCCTCACCCCGCCGCCTCGCACTCACGAATGCCCAGGCACCCGCGAGCAGCGTCGATCCGACCAGCACACAGACGAGGCGGAACGACCAGCCATAGAGCCAGACGTAGACCGTCGGATCGACGAACGCCCGCGGAGGCAACCGTCCCGACAGGGCGAAGAGCACGTGGAGCGCCAGCAAGCTGCGCGGTCCGGCCCGGAGCAGCCGGCGCTCCCAGACGCCATAGCGCACGCCAGCGAGGTAGCTGAAGGTCGCGACCATCCCCCAGGTCTGTCCCGCATAATGCCAGGCCAGGTAGACCGAGCTCGCCAGCACGAGAGACTGCAGGATCGGCTGGGGCTGCTCCACGAGCGCACACGCCAGCAGCACGGCTACCAACAGGGCCGGCATGACGATCGACGACCACGGGTGGGCTCTCATCCGCGCGGCCGAATCATAGAGGACCCGGTAGGAGGCCATGAAATGCGGCGTATTGACCAGCAGCGCCAGGGCGATCCAGTCCGCATCGTCGAAGGACACTTCGATTGCGAAGATCCAGCGGCCGGCCAGCAATCCGCCCATGAAGACGATCGAGAGGCCACCCGTGAGTGCGCCGTCCCAGAAAGGCGTCGAGATCGCCGCACTGCGCGGCGTCTGCGATCCGCTCATCGCCATCCTGGCTCCCCCGAGCCGGTCAAAATGGAGGGGCGGCAGATCCCCTCGAGAGATCTGCCGCCCCGTTTCGTTCTCGATCGTGCTCGCGTCCGATTCCGGACCGGAGCGGGTTGCCTAGCGGCTGCGTCGCCGGATGGCGGAAACCCCGAGAAGACCGATCGCTCCAGCGCCGAGCATCGACAACATCCCCGGCTCGGGAGCAGGCGTGATGTCGAGGCTGAGGACCGCGATGCCGCCGAATCCGAAATCCGGGAGCCCCCCGATGATCGCGGCAAAGGGCCCGTCCCCCCGCTTCTGAATCGCGGCCGACCAGGGCGTCACGAGCTGGAGCCTGCGCGTCGTGCCGTTCGGCGCCGTGATGGGCGTGAGGCCCATGGTATCGAAGCCCGCCGCGGCACGGATCGTCGTGAACTGGCCCGACATATCCGTGTGTTGGACCATGCCGGTCGTCCACTTTTGGAAGATGCCTCTGAAATCACCCATCGTGGTCACCGGCACCCCCCCGAGCAGCAGCGGGTTGCCCTGCGCGAATCCGAGGTTCGCCGTCAGCGGGAGCGGGGGGGTCCCCATCGGACCCGAGATGGGGCCGGGAGTGCGCGCACGCCAGGTGTACTCGTTGCTGATCCGGGCACCGATGGGATCGGGACCGACATCGGCGGAGGTGCCGTAGGCAGCCGGACCGGTTGGCAGGAAGCCCTCGGCGTAGTTCCGTATGCCGAAAGTCGCGAGGGGATCTCCGTTGTTCGTAAAGGGCGGGAAGTTGACGCCGAGCTGGACCCCGCCGCCGCCATTCACCGGCACACCACCGCCGAACCCCGGCACACCCGGCGTGATCGTCTGCATGCCGCTCATCCCGGTGGCGTAGAAGCCCGCCGGCGAGAATGCCGTCGCGGCAGCGAAGCCGCCACCCGCGGAAAGAGTGCCGCCGGGGGCCAACGGGTCGAAGGCGGTCGCCGCCCCGTTGAGCTTGTCGCCCGGCCAGACCTGATTGCCGAACTGCACACGCGACCGCAGGTTGGGAATGATGAAGGGCGGGAACTGGACGACGCAGGTCCCCGACGTGATCGGCTGCTGGCCGCCGCCTGATTGACTCGCGAAATCCACGGGCGAATAGCCCGGAAACATCAGCGAGGCTGGCGTCCCTGCGCCCTGCGTCGCGTAGCCGAAGAACGGGACCGTTGCGATGGTCGCGGGCAGGAAGGGGTTCGCATTCGCACAGGCCGGAACACCGTTGTTCGCGAGATCCTCACCCGAACCGCCGGGACCGTTGGCAGGATCGCCGAATCCGATCGCGAGAGTGCCCGTGTACAAGGCGTTCTGCGCGAACGCTGCGGGCGCGAGCAGGACGAGGATCACGACCAGCCCGCTGGCGAGCTTCCGACTCCGCCCGTCCGTCGACCGAGATCGATGCTTCATGGATTGGCTTCTCCTGCGATATGGGTTCAGGTCTGCAGGCTCTCGAATGCGAGCGGACCACAACGAAACTGACGGACAATGAACGCCCGACGTGGTACGACCCTAAACCCATGCGCCTCTTGTTGTCTACAAAAAAACGCCGAGGGTTCGCCGACCGGACCGACTCCGAGTCGCATCGACCGGCAGATTCCGGCACTGGCAGGCGACAAGCCCCCCCCCTCCGACGACTGCGCGGGGCGGCAAGGCGAGGCGTAGCGCCTCGGAACGGGGCGCTCCTCGCGACCGGAGCGTTGCTGCCCATGTTCCTGCTGATCGCGGCCGGCTGCGAGCGGCTCGAGGGCGGTCCGGCCGCGATGCCGCCGCCCGGGGCCGAGGCACGCCTCGGCCGCGAGCTGCTTCCCGAGCAGATCGAGGCACGTCGAGAGGAGGCGATCGAGCACCTGGCGAAGGCTCGCTACGATGCGGCCGCCGACGTCCTGCGACCGGTCGTTTCCAGGCCCAGCGTCGACCCCGAGATCCTCTTTCTGTACGGCAAGGCGCTGCTTCGGAGTGGCCGTCCGAGTCTCGGACTCTGGTCGCTCGCGCGCGCGGTGGACGGGGCACCGGCGAGCTCCGAGGTCGCGTGGCTGCATGCCGAGGCCCTGCTCCAAGGGGGAGATCCGGAGACTGCCCTTCGGGAGCTCGATCGGCTGATTGCGCTCGCGCCGGACGCCCCTCGCCTCGTCCGCCTGCGCGCGCAAGCGAACAAGCGCCTGCTCCGTTTCGAACAGGCCATCGAGGATCTCGAGCGGCTCGCCGAGCTCGAACCCCGCGACTTCGGCGCCCTCGACCAGCGCATCGAGATGCTCGAAGAGCGCGGCCGGATCGTCGAAGCGCGCGCGGCGATCGCAGACCTGCGCGAGCGCCTGGCGGAAGCCGCTGCGCCGCCGGCGGTGCAAGGCCGAGTCTGCGGCGCCGGCGCGCTCTTTGAACATCGCCAGGGCGAACTGGAGCGTGCGCGGGAATCCTTCGAGGCCTGCCTCGCGGAGCATCCGGCCGAGCCCGATGTCGTGTTGCCGTGGCTGATCCATCTCGACGCGATCGGCGAGCAGGAGGCGGCGACACAGGCGCTGGTGGCGGCGACCGAAGGAGAGGGACGAACCCGACTTCGACTCTGGCTCGCGCTCGGGGAGCGCCATGCCCAGCGCGGGCAGCAGACACGGGCGACCGAGACGCTCGAGCGCGCGGCGCAGCAGATGAAGGTCGCCCAGCCGCTCTTCGCGCTCGCCGATCTTCGGGTCGCCTGGGGCGACCTCGCGGGCGCCCGGGACACGGTCGATCGAGCGATCGCGCTGCAGGTCGGGCAGGCGCCCGGCGCGCCCGGCTTCCGCTGGGCGGCGCTCCCGGCAGAGGGGCGCTTCATGTTCGGCGATATCCTGATCCGAGCCGGGGACTTCGAGCGGGCCGAGGAGATCATCGAAAGCCTCGAGTCGGAGCCGGACCGGGGCGAGCGGGTCTATCCATTGCTCCTGAGGGCGCGACTCGAGCTCGAGCAGGGCGATCCCGCCGCAGCGCTCGTGCATTTCGACGAGTCGTTCCGCTACTGGCCGTCGAACGTGACGGCGCGCTATCTCGCGGGCCGGGCGGCCCTGCTCCAAGGCGATTTCGCTCGCGGGATGAGCTTGTTCCAGGACGCCTTCCGGGCCGATCCGACCGCTTCGGACGCCGGCGAGGCCCTGGCCCGCATGCAGGCGGCCCAGGGCCTGCTGGGGGGGGCCGCCGACTCGCTTTCGACCCTGCTCGGGCGCAAGAACGACGACGCCGAGGTGATCCGGCTGTTCGCGAATCTGGCCAGCTCGATCGGAGCCTTCGAAACGGCGGCGACCACGCGGCAGGATCTCGCGACTCGGCTCGGTCGCGGCGACTGGGCGCTGGCCGACCAGGCGGCCGAAGTGCGGGCGCGCGAAGGGGTCGACGCCGCGATCGCTCACCTGGAGCAGACGGAGATCGGCGGCGTTCGGCTCTGGCAGGACCCCTCCCATTCCGAATCGAAGCTGCAATGGTTCCGGCTGCAGGCAGAGCGCGACGAGGCCGCCCGGGATGCGGCGCTCGCACGGATTCGCGCAGATCGAGAGCGACATCCCGCGTCGGCGCAGGTCGAGCTGCTGTGGGCACGGATCCTGCGCGGCCTCGGGCGGGATCTCGAAGAGGCCCTCGCCGCGGCCGAACGCGCGGTCGAGCGGGATCCGGCGCTCGTCGAAGCCCACGTGGAGCAGGGGCGATTGCTGCTGGAATCCGATCGGCCCGATCCGGCGCGGGAGGCCTTCGAGCGGGCGCTGGCGCTCGAACACGGCCACCTCGAGAGCGCGATGGGTCGGGCGGATGCGACTTTCGCCCTCGGCCGGATCGACGAAGCCGCGGCGCTCTACCGCGAAGCGCTGATCGAACATCCCTGGCACGGACGGGCGGCCCGGGCGCTCGCGCGCATTGCACTCGATCGAGGCGACCATGGCGATCAGGCGCTCGTGTGGGCGCGCTGGGCCGCGCGCTTCAACGAAGGCGAGGTCGCGGCCGCTTCCGCGATCCTGGCCGAAATGCATCTCGCTCGCGGCGAGTTGGAGGAGGCCGCGCAAGTTCAGCAACGGATCTCGAGCCTCAGCGTCGAGGAGGCGCGATGACCTTCTCTCCCTCGCGCGGACGAGCCATCCGCCTCGTGTACCTCATTCTCGGATTCTTGCTCGCAGCGTCGGGCTGCTCGTCGCCAGAACCCGATGCGGAGCATCCCGATCGCCGACCGATCGGGCAGCTCGAGGATCTATCGGGCCTGGCTGAAAGAACGGACCTGAACGTCCTCTTCTTCGTCGTCGATACGCTGCGAGCCGATCGGCTGAGCGCTTATGGCTACGAGCGGCCGACGAGCCCGACTCTCGACTATTTCACGCGGACCGGTATCCGATTCGATCGGCATGGGTCGGAATCCTCTTGGACGAAGACCTCGATGGCCTCGCTCTGGACGAGTCTCCATCCCGTTCGAACCGGCATCCTGGATCATCGTCACGTGATCGCGGAGGCGGCGAACATGCCGGCCGAGATCCTCGCCGAGGCCGGGTACACGACGGCGGGCATCTGGCGCAACGGCTGGGTCGCTCCGAACTTCGGCTTTGGCCAGGGCTTTCGCACCGCGAGCGTCGTTGAGCTGCTCGCCG
>CAZFKD010000068.1:0-12623 GCA_964519695.1 uncultured Spirochaetaceae bacterium | reverse complement strand
AGCCCGGCGCGCCGCTCGAGATCCTCGGCCTGCGCGGCGAGGCGCGCGTCACGCGCCCTCGTCCCGAGCTCGCTCCGCGCGGTCCGCAAGCCTCGGAACGCCGCAGTACCGATTCCGGCGCACCGCACGCGGCGCGCCCCCGACCGGTGCGCTTCGCAGGCGAGTCCGACTTCCGCGCGGACGTACCGATCTTCCGGGGCGGCGCGCTCGCCGTCGGGACGCGCATCGAGGGGCCGGCGATCCTCGAAGAGGAGACGACGACGATCGTGCTCGATCCCGGCGCCGTCGCGACCGCCGCCCCGGCCCATTATTCCATCGAGCTCCGAAGCGAGCCGACCACGGGAGATCCGCGATGAACGCCTGCGGCTCGCCCGCTTCCCGCCCGGACGCGCGATCGGAGCTCGCCGAGAGCGAGGGCGATCGGCTGCGGGTCGTCGATCTCGCGATCTTCTCCAATCGGCTCGACGGCATCGTACGCGAGATGGAGAACACCCTCCTCCGCACGGCGCGCTCTTCGGTGATCGGTCTGGCGCGCGACTTCTCCTGCTCGATCGTGACCGCCGACCACGAGCTGCTCGCGAGCGCCGAGGGCCTCCCCGTCCACGTCTACGGCTCGGGGCTTCTCTCTCAATCGCTCCGTCGCCATCATCCCTCGCCCCGCCCCGGCGACGCCTATCTCCACAACGACCCCTACGACGGCAACACCCATGCCGGCGACCACTCGCTCCTCGTCCCCGTCTTCGTCGACGGCGAGCATCTCTTCACCGCGATCGCGAAGGCGCACCAGGCGGACATCGGCAATTCGCTGCCGACGACCTACATGCCGACGGCCGCAGACGTCTACGCCGAGGGCGCGCTCATCTTCCCCTGTGTGCTCGTGCAGCGCGAGTATCGCGACGTCGACGACATCGTCCGGATGTGCCGGCGGCGCATCCGGGTCCCGGAAGTCTGGTACGGAGACTTCCTCGCGATGGTCGCCGCGGGACGCATCGCCGAGCGGCGACTCGCCGAGCTCTGTCGCCGCTTCGGGACCGAGCGCGTGCGCACCTTCATCCGCGACTGGTTCGACTACACGGAGCGTCGCACCCGCCGCGCGATCCGCGCCCTGCCCGAAGGCACGACCCGTGTCGCGACCCGACTCGACCCCTACCCCGGCCTCGAGGCCGGGCTCGCCCTCGGCGCCACGATCGAAGTCGACCACGCCGCGGGGCGGATCCGCGCCGATCTGCGAGACAACCCGGACTGCGTGCCGATCGGCCTCAATCTGACGGAGGCGACCTCGAAGAACGCGGTCGTGGCGGCGCTGATGATGGTGATGAACTCCCGGCCGGACGATCAGCGCGCGAGAGTTCCGCTCAACGGGGGAAGCTTCCGCTGCTTCGAGGTGCTCGTGCGCGAGAACTGCGTCGCCGGCATCCCGCGCCATCCGGCCTCCTGCTCCCTCGCGACGGGCGAGGTCGGCGTGCGGCTCTGGGCCGCGATCACCGCCGCCTTCGCCGAGCGCAGCGACGGCCTCGGCTCCGCCGAGACCGGATTCGGGGCGCCGCCCTACCTCGCGGTCGTGTCGGGTGATGATCCCGGGCGCGGCCCCTACGTCACGCAGCTCCTGCTCGGCACGACCGGCGGCCCGGCGACGGCCGAATGCGACGGCTGGCTCTCCTTCCTCGGCATGCCCGCCGCGGGGCTGCTCTATCGCGATTCGATCGAGGTCGACGAGCAGAAATATCCGATCATCGTCCAGCGCTCGACGATCCGGCCCGACTCGGAAGGCGCAGGCCGTCGCCGCGGGGCGCCCGGGAATCTCTGCGAGTACGGTCCGCGGGCCGGCGACATGAAGGTCTTCTGGGCGCTCGAGGGCATCGAGAACCCGCCGAAGGGCGTGCGCGGGGGCGGATCGCCGAAGGTCGGTTCCGCCTATCGAGTCGGTGTGGACGGCGCCTGCAGCGAACATCCGCAAGCGGTGGGCGCGCTCGACCTGAAGCCCGGCGAACGTGTCGGATCGCGCTCGCCCGGAGGCGGTGGGTACGGCGACCCGATGTTGCGCGAGCCCGAGCGGGTGCTCTGGGACGTGCGGGAGGGCTATCTCGGGACCGAACGCGCCGCCGCGGTCTACGGCGTCGTGATCACCGGCGATCCGGCGCGGATCGAGACCCTCTCCATCGACCCCGAAGCGACGCGGGCGCGACGCACGCGCTGAACGGCGTCCGCGGATCGGGACAACACCCGAGCCGGCACGAGCAATATTCGCCGATCGCGGACTCGCTTCTCCGGGGCGCCCCGCCGAAGACTTCGGCCATGGACTCGTCTGCCGCCCATCGAGAGCCGCTTCCCGCGCCGGACCGGATCGGGCCCCTCGTCCGCTTCGTGCTCGACCGGGCCGAGCGGAACGCCGGCGAGCTGCCTGCCTTTCCTGGCGTCGCCGCCCGTCTCGTCGATCTGCTCGAACATCCCGAGGCGGAGCTGCGCGAGGTCGAGGCGCTCGTTTCCCAGGATCCGGCGGTCTCCTCGCAGGTCCTGCGCGTCGCGAACTCGCTGATGTATCGCGGCGCGATGCCGATCGAGACCGTGCCCCAGGCGGTCCTGCGACTCGGGTTCCGCGAGACGGCCCAGGTCGCGATGAGCGCCGCCTGTCGCGTGCTCTTCAGCCTCGAGGACCGGGCGGAGCTCGAGCTCTTCCCCGACGTCTGGCGCGCGCTCTGGCTCGATTCGCTGGTCGGAGGCTACGGCGGTCGATTGCTCTCTCGCGAGCTGAAACGCGGCGAGCCCGAGCGCGTATTTCTCTCGGCGATGTTCCGGAATCTCGGTTCACTGTTGATCCTGAAGATCCTGGCTCGAGCGCTCGTGCGAGGTCGTCTGCGGTCCGCCCCCACGCCGGCGGAGATGCGCGATCTGATCGACGTCCTGCATCCGCGCATCGGCGCGAGCTACCTGCGCCGCTGTCGGCTCCCGGACTACGTCGCGGAGACGGCGGCCCGTCATCATGCGATCGATCTGCCGGCGGGCGCCGAGTCGATCGACCTCCACGTCGTCCGGCTCGCCGACGGCCTCGTCGACCGGATCGGCGTCGCGCCCTTCGCGACCGGCGCGCTCGGGCCGCTCGCCGAGGAGAGCGCCGCGTTCTTCGCGATCGCCCCGGATCGGCTCGAGTACTTCGAGCTGCAGTTTCGGGAGCTCGCCGGGCAGCTCGGCGAGATCGCCTGATCCCGGCCCGCGCGCACGAAGCTCCGCCCGCCTAGAGGTCGTCCATCGGAAACGGGAACTTCGCGCCGACCCCGCCGTCGACCGAGATCACCTGCCCCGTCACGTAGCTCGCGAGCTCGGACGTCAGGAAGAGCAGCACCGATGCGATGTTCGACGGATACGCGACCCGCCGCAGCGGCGCATTCGCCTCGTTGCGCGCCTTGCCCTTCTCGCCGAGGTAGCCACTGATCCGGGGCGTCCAGACGACGCCGGGCGCCACGGCGTTGACGCGGATGTTCCTCGGCCCGAGCTCGACCGCCGCCGTGCGCACGAGCGACATGAGACCCGCCTTCGCCGCCCCGTAGGCCGGATGCCGCGGCGCGGACGTGATGCCCGAGGCCGATGCGATGAACGTCATCTCGCCGCGACCGTTCGCTTCGAGCAGCGGCGTCGCGGCCTGCATCGCGAGCCAGGCGTGGCGCAGATTCTGAGAGAAATGCCAGTCCCAGAGCTCGTCGGTGAGCTCGCCGATGTCCGCATACTGCGCGCGCCCGACGATGTCGACGAAACCATCGATGCGCCCTCCGAAGCGCGCACCGACCTCGGCGAAGAGCCGGGCGACGCTGGCCCGATCGGAGACGTCGCCGGCCCAGCCGGTCGCCTCGCCACCGCATTCGAGCGCGACGTCCGCCGCCTTCGCCTCGTCGACGTCGACGCAGAAGACCGACGCGCCATTGGCGGCGAGCGCATGCGCGGCCTGGCGCCCGATCCCCTGGCCTGCGCCGAGGATCACATAGCGGCGTCCGTCGAGACGCAGCATTCGAGCGTAGTCGGGGATCGGTGTGTCGTCGGCGCGGGTCATCGGGCTTCCTCGGCGAGGGGGAGTTCGTCGCGGGCGCACGATAGCAGGAGCGATCGGACCGCAGACGCTCGCCGCGACCGCCCGATGAGCGTCGCCCCGAGCCGATTTCGCAAACGGCGCGGGCGTCTACAATGCGAGACTCGACGACATCGACTTGGCCCGGCCGGCGGACGAGCGGACTTTTCCCGGCCGCCGCGCCTCCACCCGCGCAGAGAAAGGGCCCGCCGAACATGGAGCTCGACATCATCGCCCATCCGGGCAGCCTCTCGGCCTCCCAGGAACATGCCCGCCAGGTCGAGGCCGCGGGCTTCGGCTCGATCTGGTGGACCGATTCCGGCCGCTCCGCCTATCTCGCCGCGGCGGCGTCGGCGCTCGGGACCGAGCGAATCCAGATCGGGACCGGCATCGCCGTCGCGTTTGCGCGCAGCCCGATGGTGACCGCCGGCATCGCCTGGGAGCTCGCGGCTTCGACGGGCGGGCGCTTCGTGCTCGGACTCGGCAGCCAGGTCAAGGCGCATATCGAGCGGCGCTACAGCGCCGAGTTCGTGCCGCCCGGCCCGCGCATGAAGGAATACGTCGAGAGCGTGAAGGCGATCTTCCGCGCCTTCGCGGGCCTCGAGAAGCTCCATTACGAAGGCCGCTACTACCGTTTCTCGCTGCTGCCGGCGACCTGGAGCCCCGGACCGATCAAAGTTCCTGCGCCGCCCGTCTACATCTCGGCCGTCCTGCCCTACATGAGTCGACTCGTCGGCGAGGTCGCGGACGGCATCCATGTCCATCCGTTCCATTCGCCACAGTACGTGAAGGACGTCCAGCGAAAGGCGATCGAGGAGGGGCTCGCCCGCTCGGGCCGGACCCTCGACGCGATCACCTTCTCCTGTCCGATCATGACTGCGGTCGGCGACGGCGACGAAGAGTTCGCCCGGACCCGCGAGCACGCCCGGACGATGATCGCCTTCTACGGCTCGACCCGGACCTACTCGCCCGTCTTCGAGCACCACGGCCTGCACGGCCTCTCGGACGAGCTGCATGCCCTGCAGCAGCGCGGCGACGTCGCCGGCATGAAGGCCCTCATCACGGATCCGATCCTCGATCACTACGTCGTGACTTCGAGCTGGAACGACCTCGCCGCCCGGCTCGTCGCCCGCTATCGCGACCTCGCACCGAACGTCCGCGTCACGTCCTATACCGCCGCCGACGGCTGGAAGGACCCCGCCTGGCGCGAGAAGTGGTCGCACGTCGCGCAGGCGATGCGGGCCGCGGGCTGACCGGAGGCGCGCCATTGACGACGAAACATCTCGAAGACCTGAAGGTCGGGGACTTCTTCGGCGGCCAGCGCTATTCGGTACCGCGCGAGGAGATGATCGCGTTCGCCCGCAAATGGGACCCGCGCCCGATTCATCTCGACGACGAGGCCGGGCGAGCCGCAGGCTTCGGCGCAGCGATCGCCTCCGGCGCCTATACGACGGCGATCTTCACGCGTCTCGCCCTCGCATCCCGGGAGGCCGATGGCGGACATGCGGTCATCGCGGGCCTCGGCGCGACGATGTCGCTGCCGCGGCCGGTGCGCGCGAACGACGAGCTCGAGTTCAGGGCCGAGATCCTCGAGGTGCGCCCGTCGAAGAGCCGGCCCGACGCGGGCGTCGTCACGACGCGCGCCCGACTCCACGACCAGAACGACGAGATCGTCTACGAATCGACGACTTCGACGCTCGTCGCGAAGCGGCCGAACGCCGAACTCCAGCACGGCAGCTAGTCAGCCTTCTCGGGCAGCGCGTACGCGACGAGCGCGTCCCCCATCTCCGAGATCGGGTTCGCTCCGGCGGCGATGACGACGAACTGGCGCGCATCCGGCCTCAGCCGATACGTCATCGGAACGGCGTTGCCCGCGAAGGGCAGCTCGTCGTGCCAGAGCTCCTGGCCGGTCTCCAGGTCGAACGCCCGGAAGCCCTTGTCCATCGAAGCGCCGACGAAGTAGAGCCCGCTATCGGTCGAGAGCCCACCGCCGAACGAAGGCGAGCCGTAGTCGCCGCGGAAGATCAGCCAGACCGGGAACGGAGCGACGTGGCGCAGCGTGCCGAGCCCGCGCTGCCAGCGGACCTCGCCCGAGACGAGATCGACGGCCGTCAGGCTGCCCCACGGCGGCGGATTGCAGGGCGCGCCGAACTGCGAGGCGAGCAGCTGGCGATGGACGGCGTACGGCGTCCCCTCCATTGCGTAGTACTCATTCGGAAAGACGAAATCCGCCTCGTTCAGCCCTTCGGCCTCGGCGCGCGGGATCAGCCGGTTGATGACGGCGGCATGCGTCTGGACGACGACCATGATGCCGCGCTTCTCGTCGATCGTGACGCCGCCCCAGTTCATGCCGCCCGAGGTATGCGGCGTCTGGATCGTGCCCTTCGTGTCGTGGGGGGTGAAGATGCCCTCGTACCGGTTCGCCTCGATCAGCTCGCGGCAGTGGTTGCGGTCGAGGAAGCTGAAGCCAAACGCGTCGTCGGGCGACAGGTTCAGGGGATGCAGCGGCTTCGGATGGGTCGGGAACGGCTGCGTCGGCGAGAGATTCTCCTCCGGGACGCCTCCTTGCGGCACCGGCCGCTCCTCGATCGGATAGAGCGGCTCGCCCGTCTCACGATTCAACAGGAAGACGTGGCCCATCTTCGTCGTCTGCAGGAGTCCGGGAACGCCCCCGCCGACGCCGGGGATCTGGAACAGCGTCGGCGGGCTCGCCGTGTCGTAGTCCCAGATGTCGTTGTGGACGTACTGGCGGTGCCAGACGACCTGGCCCGTCTCGGCGTCGAGGGCGACCGTCGAGCTGCCGTAGTAGTCGAGCCCGCCGCGCAGGCCGCCGAAGAGGTCGGGCGAGGGATTGCCCGTCGGGATGTAGATGAGGCCCCGCTCGGGGTCGCCCGTCATGATCGACCAGATGTTGGGCGTGCCCGACGCATAATGACGCCCGCTCGCGGGATCGTGCTTCACCTCGTAGCCCGGCGGGACCGGATCCCAGGCCCAGGCGAGCGCACCCGTCCGCGCGTCGAACGCGCGCACGACGCCCCCCGGCGCATCGACGCGTACGTTGTCCGCGATCAGCGCCCCGATGACGACCTTGTCGCGCATCACCTGCGGCGGAGAGGTCGGATGGTATTCCCAGGCCGGCGCCTCGCCGATGCCTTCGCGCAGCTCGACCCGGCCGCTCTCGCCGAAGCCTTCGCAGGGCTTGCCCGTATCCGCGTCGAGCGCCCAGAGATCCGAGTCCGCGGTGCCGTAGAAGATCCGCTTCGCACAGGCCGAGCCCGGGGCCGCCTGCGCGTCCTCCCAGTACGAGACGCCGCGGCAGATCAGCGGGTACGGGCCCTCGCCATGGCGGTCCTGCAGCTTCGGATCGAAGACCCAGCGCTCGGCGCCGGTCTCGGGATCGAGGGCGAAGACGCGCATGAAGGGCGTGCAGTAGTAGAGATGTTCGTTGACGACGAGCGGCGTCACCTGCAGCGAGGTCACCTTCGAATAGCCCGAGCCGTCGTAGAAATCGCCGCTGCGATGGGTCCAGGCGACCTTCAGCGCAGCGACGTTCGCGCGGTCGATCTGGTCGAGGGGCGAATGATGGTTCGCGCCGGGCGTGCCGCCCCAGACGGGCCAGTCCGCCGTGGGGCCGTCGAAGGCGACCTCGAAATCGGGATCCTCACAGCCGCCGGCAAATGCCACGAGCACGAGTACGACCGAAGCCAGGCGCGCGAAGCGTGCGATCGGGGCGAAGGCGGAGAAGACGAGGGAGGCCGGACCGGACGGGCGACGAGACGGCAACGCAGAGATCCTCCGGACGACATCCATGCGCCGTCCCCGCGACCCACGATAACAGAGCGCAGGCCGCGAGCGAGGCGCTTCGGACTTGTCTCCGCGGTCGAAATCGTGTGAGATTGCGCCCGTTTCCCGAACCCCCGGCCCCGCCCGACCGCTCGCCGAAGACCGGGGCCAGCCCAACGAAAGAGCCACGCCGACATGTCCTACTCGAACATCCTGCTCGACGTCGAAGACGGCCTCGCGACCATCACGCTGAATCGCCCCGACAAGCTGAACGCCTACACGACCGAAATGGGCGAGGAGTTCACGGCGGCCTTCCGCGCCCTCGAACGCGACGCGAAGATTCGCGCGATCATCATGACCGGAGCCGGTCGCGCGTTCTGCGCGGGGGCCGATCTCGAGCATCTCGCGGCGCACGCCGCCGGCAAGAACGTCTCGAAGGGGCCGCGCCTCGGGGAGGAAGACTTCCTGCGCAAGCTGCCGCTCGAGATGCGCGCGGCGCGCAAGCCCGTGCTCGCCGCCATCAACGGCCATGCCGTCGGCGTCGGCATGACGATGGCGATGCCCTGCGACGTCCGGATCGCCGCGGAAGACGCGAAGCTAGGCTTGGTGTTCGGGCGACTCGGCATCCTGCCCGGACTCGGCTCGACCCACCTGCTGCCCCAGCTCGTCGGCATGGCCCGCGCCCAGGAACTGGTCCTCACGGCGAAGAAGATCCTCGGGAGCGAGGCCGCCGCGATCGGCCTCGTGAACCGCGCGGTTCCTGCCGACCAGGTCCTCGCGACCACCAGGGCGATGGCGAAGGAGATGGCCGAGGTGGATCCGATCGTGCTCGCCTACGCCAAGAAGGCCCTGCAGTTCGGGGCCGCGCATAGCATGGCGCAGGCCATGAAGAACGAGCAGAGCGAGAGCGTCCGGCTGAAGGCGGATCGCGATGCCGCGAAGGCGACGGCGAAGGGCTGAACGCGCCCGGCGGGCGAGTCGGAGCGGGCCGGTCCCTGCCCTCTTCCCGCTGATTCGCAGCAGCTCGGGGTCAGCCCGGATCCGCCCAGGGCATGTACGGGATCGGGCGACCGATCCGGCGCATGAGCTCGTCCATGAACTTGTACGTGATGCCCCAGAGCACGGGCGCACGCGGATCGTCGAGCAGCCGGACGGTCGGCAGCGCCATCGCATGTTCGAGGTAGCTGAAGGTCCGCTCCGCCTGACGACCCGGATCCGTCAGATGGTCGAGGGGCGACCAGAAGACGGAGCGGATCTCGTAGTTCGGCGTGAGCTTCGGATCCCCGTCGATCCCGTAGACGAAACCGGACACGCAGATCGATTCGGCATGTCCCGGGACGTCCGAGAGCTGACCGAGCAGCCGCGCATCCGAGAGATCGAGCTCGATCTCTTCGAGCGTCTCGCGCTCGGCCGCCATCCGCGGTCCGGTATCGGTCGGGTCGATCCGCCCGCCCGGAAAGGCGAGATGCCCCGACCAGGGATCCCCTTCGTGTTCGGCCCGTCGGACGAAGAGCGCCTCGAGATCCGGCCCCTGCTCCCGGAGCACGAGGGCCACGGCCGCCCGCATCGAATAACGCGCGTCGGAGAGCTCCGGCCGCTCCTTCGACAGGCGGAGCGCCACTTCGTCGATCGTGCGAGCCACGCGCGTCTCTCCTCCGGTCGCTCTCAGATCTTCCGCTCGCGCCCGGCCCAGTAGGGATCGCGCAGCCGCCGGACGTAGAGCTTCCCGCTCGGATGGCGCGGCAGCTCGGTCTCGAAGTCGATGGAGCGCGGGACTTTGTAGCCCGCCAGATGGGCGCGCGCGTGGGCCAGGATCGAGGCCTCGAGCGCCGCGGACGGCGCCTCGCCGGGCCGCAGCTCGATCGCCGCCTTCACCGATTCGCCCCATTCCTCGTCGGGGATCCCAAAGACGGCGACGTCGGCGACGGCGGGATGCTCCTGCAGGACCTGCTCGATCTCGACGGGATAGATGTTGACGCCGCCGGAGATGATCATGTTGGAGCGGCGATCGGCGAGCCGGACGTGCCCGCCCGCATCGACCGAGCCGATGTCGCCGATCGTGTAGACGCCGGGCTCGAGATAGGCGCGCGCGGTCTTCTCCGGATCGCCGTGGTAGACGAAGGGCTGCGTCGACGCCGCGCTCTTGCAGTAGAGATCGCCGACCTCGCCCGCCGGCAGACGGCGACCGGCCTCGTCGACCGCGAAGACCTCGAAGCCCGGCAGCGCGCGCCCGACCGAGCCCGGATGCGCGAGCCACTCCTCCGAGCCGATCAACGTGTTGACGCCGCCTTCGGTCCCGCCCCAGTACTCGACCAGGATCGGTCCCCACCACTCGATCATGCGCTTCTTCACCGCGACCGAGATCGGCGCCGCGCCGTGCAGCACGACCGAGAGCGACGGGGCCCGGAACGCCGCGCGCTCGGCTTCGGGCAGGCGCAGCAGCCGGACGAACATCGTCGGCACGAAATGCGCGTGGGCGATCTCGCGCCGCCGCAGGATCTCGAGCGCCTCGTGATCGTCCCAGCGCGGCAGGATGACGATCGGTGCCCCGCCCGCGTGGTCGTAGACGGCGAACATCAGGGGCGCCGCGTGGTACATCGGACCGGTGATCAGATGCGGCCCGGCGCCGTCGAGCCCGATCGAGCGGCCGTAGCGCACCCAGCCCTCGAACGCGGCGCCGAGACTCGCCGGGCGGGCGCGCTGGACCCCCTTCGGCCGGCCGGTCGTGCCGCTCGTGTAGATCATGTTGCCGCCCGCCGGCGCGGACAGATCGAGCGGCCGCGGCGGCTCGCGCTCGAGCAGGCGATCGAGCGGATCCCCGACCTCGATGACCGATACGCCCGGCCGCCGCGCCGCGATGCGCCGGGCCGTCGCCGCGAATTTCTCGTCGGTCACGAGGATCCGCGCGCCCGAGTCGGCAACGACGTAGTCGATCTCCTCTTCGGCGAGGTGCCAGTTGATCGGCGTGACCCAGAGGCCGGCGAAGATGCCGCCGAGCAGGCATTCGATGCCCTCGACGCGATTGCCCATCAGGAGCGCGAGATGGCTGCCCGGCGCGAGGCCGACTTCGTGGCTCAGGAAGTGGGCGAAGCGATGCGCCCGCTGAACCAGCTCGGCCCGCGTCCGCGTTCGCGTGCCGTCGTCGAGGGCGAGATCGTTCGGGCGCTCGCGGGCGAGTTCGAGCAACATGGTCCGAAGATGCCTCCCGCCTCCGGCAAGCCGCGGCGCCGCGGCGCCGAGCGATGCCCGGACGCGTCTCGCCTAACGTTCTCCCAGGAGTTTCTTGCAGCTCGGACCCGTCAGGTTCTCGATCAAGTCCTTCTGGAAATGCCGGCGGACCACGTCGCCCGCGAGGATCGGCGCCCGGACGTCGTCGGGATTGACCGCGATCCAGGACTGTTGCGCCGTGATCTGATCCGTCGCGACGCCGGTCGCGATGACCTTTTCGGTGCGGACTACCCGACCTTCGGCATTCTGCGAACGCTCGACGCGCCGGATCTCGATCGGCTCGCCCGGATCGACGCCCTGCTCCGCGCCGAGGGTGATCTGGTAGATGTGGGACTCGCCCTCGCGGGACTTGCGATGGGCGAGGACGTGCCCGCGCGGCGAGATCCGCGTTCCGAGCGGCAGCTCGAGGCAGCCGAGCGCCTCGGCGATCGCGGTCTCGAACAGCGTCGCGACGGTGACCGGCGCGATCGTGCAGGCCTGATCGAGATCCTTGTTCTCCTGCTTCGCCTGGTGATTCAGGAAGTAGGTGCGCTGGAGCAGATCCTCCCAGGTCTTCTCGACGAGCTGGACGTCGAATTCGATCTCCGCCGTATGGGTGCAGGTCCCGGGCTTCTCGGCGACGTCCGCCTCGGATTGCCAGGGCATCTTCAGCGGCTTCGAGTAGACGGCCTGATGACGATGGGTCGTAAAGCGGGCGGAGAGGGCGTGGTCACCGCCCGGGACGAGCTCGGGCTCGATCCCGTCGAAGGTCATGCCCGGGCGATCGGTGCGGACGCCTTCGAAGCCCGGCTGCGAGCGCGCGACGACGGCAGCGCCGTAGAAGGCGACGATCTTCTCGAGGCCCGTGCGCAGCCGGGCCCGCGACGCGAGCAGCGACGCCTCGTCGAGCCCGTCCGCGGGACGATCGACGACCGCGACCTCGAGCACCCGCTTCGCGAGCTCCTCGTCGGTCGGATACGGGACCACACGATCCATCGGCACGACCTGATAGGCGTCGAGGTCCGATACGGTCGGCTTCGCGCAGCCCGAGGCGAGGAACGCCACCAGCGCGGCCAGCGCGCGGACCGGGCGCCGAACGACCTGGCGGCGTTCACCGACGGCGGCGAGCCTGCTGAGGCGCCCCGAATCCCGGTGCCCGATCGACTCTCGCATCCCAACCTCCTTTTGCCGCGCGATCGCGGACGGAATCGCCCGCTCAAGGACGCGCTGCATCTTACCGCCCGCGGGGCCCGATGGCATCGGCTGGCCCGACCACCCGCCTGGGTGTTCCGCCATCTGGCTGATTCTGCTAACGAATGGCCCCCATGGCGATCCAAGACATCGGAATCGTGGGCTGGCGGGGAATGGTCGGGTCGGTGCTGCTCGAGCGCATGCGTGCCGAGGGCGATTTCGCGGGCCTCGAAGTGACGTTCTACTCGACCAGCCAGGTCGGCGGCCCCGGCCCCGAGATCGGCGCGGGGATCGGCGCTCGTCCGCTCGCCGATGCCTACGACACGAACGCCCTCGCCCGCCACGACTGCATCATCACCTGCCAGGGCGGCGACTACACCAAACA
>CAZFKD010000067.1:0-12712 GCA_964519695.1 uncultured Spirochaetaceae bacterium | reverse complement strand
CGGCTCGACGAGATCGTGCGCTTCGATCCGCTGCCGCCGGAGGTGATGGAGCGGGTGGTCGAGAAATTCGTGAAGGAGCTCGAGGCGCAGCTGAAGGAGCGGAAGATCTCGGTCGTGCTCACGCCCGCAGCGCGCGCGCGCCTCGCCGAGAAGGGCTACGACCGCGATTTCGGCGCGCGCCCGCTCGGCCGCCTGATCCAGAAGGAGCTGAAGGATCCGCTGACGGACGAGGTCCTGTTCGGTCGGTTGAAGGGCGGCGGTCGGGTCGAGGTCGACGTCGATGCGTCGGGGGCGTTCCGCTTCGACTATCCAGGCTGAACGCAGGCCGGGGGGGCCGGCCTCTCCACCGGCCGCTTCGCCGTCGGGGCCTGGTTCGCGCGGAGACGTGTTCGGCAGCGACCTTCGCTCAGGTCGCGATCCCCTTCGCATCCCGCCAGCGCCCGCGCACGAACGTGAAGCCGAGCCAGATCGTGCGCGCGACGTGGTCGAGCACGAGGGTGATCCAGATCCAGACGACGTCGAGCTCGAGCCAGCTCGCGCAGGCGATCGCGGCGGGCAGGCGGATCAGCCAGTTGCCGATCATCGCGGCGACCAGCGGCGAGACCGTGTCGCCGGCCCCGCGATGGGCCCCACCGAGCGTGAAATGCACCTGCAGGAAGGGCTGACAGAAGGCGAGCGTCAACATGAAGGGCGAGAGCGCGGCGATCACGGTTTCGTCGTCGGTGAAGAGCGCCGAGAGGGGCTCTCGCAGCCAGGCGAAGAGCAGGGCGAGCGGGATCGAGGTGTAGAAGGCGAGGGCGACCGCGCGGCGGGCGAGGCTCATCGCGGCATCGCGCTCGCCGGCGCCGAGGGTCTGGCCGACGATCGTCGAGCAGGCCTGCGCGAAGCCGGTTCCGGGGATCCACGAGAACGACAGCAGCGACACGCCGACCGTATAGGTCGCGACCGCGAGCGTGCCGTACCAGCGCGAGAGCACCGCGAAATACGAGAGCAGCCCGAGATTCAGGACGATGCGCTCCAGCACGCCCGGGATCGCGATGCGGACGACCTCGCGCGTCATCGGATTGCGCTCGAACAGATCACGCAGGCGCACCGCCAAAGCGCTGCCCTTCGGCTGGCTCGCCACCGCGGACACGAAGAGCACGAGCCCGATCGCCTGGGAGATCACCGTCGCGAGCCCGGCTCCCCAGAGCTCGAGACGGGGCGCGCCGAAGAGTCCGAAGATGAGGACGGCGTTGCCCGCGAGCTTCGCGACCGTGACGACGAGCGCGATCCACATCGGCGTCCGCGTGTCGCGATCGGCGCGGAAGGCGCTCTCGAGGATCAGCGTGAAGGCGAGCATGAGGGCCGCGATCACGGTCAGCTCGAGATACGGCGCTGCGACGGCGACGACGCCGGGCTCGGCGCCGAGCCCGCGCAGGACCTCCTCGCTGTAGATGAAGAGCGTGCTCGAGTAGACGAAGGTCAGCAGCAGCGAGACCTGCAGCGAGCCCGCGAGCGCATGGCGCGCGCGCCGGGCGTCGCCGGAGCCGATCGATCGCGCCATCAATGCGACGCAGGCGAGGCCGACCGAGAAGAGCGTCGTGTGGACGAAGTTGAAGATCTGCGTCGCATAGCCGACGGCGGCGAGCGGGACGGCGGCGCCGCCCGGATCCTCGAGGCGACCGATCATCATGCGGTCGATGAGGCCCGTCAGGTTCAGCAGGACCTGGCTGGCCATCACCGGCCAGGCGAGGCGGAAGATCTCGCGCGTCGCCGCCTTCTGGACCTCGAGGCTCGCCGCGCGGATCGGGCGGGCGAGGCTGTCGCGTATGCCGGCGAGGGCGCTCGCGAAGACGGCGCTCGCCGGGAGCGGAGGGCCGACCTCGGGATCGTCGGGAGACTCCAGCTCGGCGCGGGCCCGGGTGGTGGGATCGTGAGACGCGCCCGGTGCGTCCCGGGCGACCGGATCGTCGGCGTCGCGCGGAGTCACGCGCGCGCTCGCGCGGTCACGAGCGCCGCAGCTCTCGCGGCAGCTTGAACTGCACTCCCTCGTCGACCTCGGGCAGGGTATCGAGTCGGAAGTCGGCGCCCGAACGGGCGCGCAGGAGTTCGATCACGCCCTGGACGAGGACGTCCGGGGTCGATGCACCGGCCGTGATCCCGATGCACCGGACGCCCTCGAGCCAGTCGGGGTCGACGTCGCTCGCGTCCTGGATCAGGTGGGCCGGGACGCCGCGCCGCGCCGCGACCTCGACGAGCCGGTTGCTGTTCGACGACGCCGGCGCGCCGACCACGAGCACGAGGTCCGCCTGCTCCGCGAGCGTCTTGACCGCATCCTGGCGATTCTGCGTCGCATAACAAATGTCGTCGCGCTTCGGGAGCAAGATCGCCGGGAAGCGCGCGGCGAGGGCCTGCTTGACGGCGAGCGTGTCGTCGACCGAGAGCGTCGTCTGGGTCACGCAGCCGAGGCGCTCGGGATCGCGCACGACGAGCTTCTCGACGTCGTCGACCGTTTCGACGAGATACATCGAGTCGGGCGCCTGGCCCATCGTGCCCTCGACCTCGACGTGGCCCGCGTGACCGATCATCACGATTTCGTAGCCCAGCGAGACGAGCCGGCGGACCTCGTTGTGGACCTTGGTCACGAGGGGGCAGGTCGCGTCGATCGTTCGCAGCTGGTTGGCCCCGGCGCGGGCGCGGACCGAGGGCGAGACGCCGTGGGCCGAATAGATGAGGACGGCGCCCTCCGGCGCGTCCTCCGGATCCTCGATGAAGGTTGCGCCCTTTGCGCGCAGCCCTTCGACGACGTGACGATTGTGGACGATTTCGTGGCGCACGTAGACGGGGCGATCCGCCTGCGCGAGCGCCAGCTCGACGATCTCGATCGCCCGATCGACTCCGGCACAGAATCCGCGAGGGCTGGCGAGCAGGATGCGCATGACGCGCCGATCCTAGCAGCCCCTCGACTCGGAGTTCTCGTCCGGGGGCGCCGCTGCGCTGGAAAACGAAAGCACCGCCTCGTAGACTGATCGGTGGCCAGCGCCCGCTCGCCCCGTCGATCCAGAGTCCATCCTCGAGCCGAGCCCGCATGGCCCGGACCGGTCGGGTCTTCGGCTTCGAGGCGCGATTCGAGCGGGCCAGAACCACGAGGAATCCCGATGTCCGATCTCGAGAAGTTCCGCGAACAGACGCGCGCCTGGCTCGAAGCGAATGCCCCGAAGAGCCTGTTCGGCCAGGCCGGCAGCGAGCTCGAAGGAACCTGGGGCGGGCGCAAGGCGACCTACGCCAATCCGGATGCGAAGGTCTGGCTCGACCGCGCCGCGGCGAAGGGATTCACCGCGCCGACCTGGCCGAAGCAATACGGCGGCGGCGGCCTCTCGGGCGCCGAAGCGAAGATCCTGGCCGGTCTGCTCCGCGAGCTGAAGCTGCCGCCGCCGCTGATCGGCTTTGGCCTCACGATGATCGGCCCGACGCTGCTGCGCTTCGGCAGCGAAGAGCAGAAGAAGCTCCATCTGCCACGGATCTGTCGCGGCGAGATCCGCTGGTGCCAGGGTTATTCGGAGCCCGGCGCGGGCTCGGATCTCGCTTCGCTCCAGACCAAGGCCGTTCGGGACGGGGACCATTTCATCGTCAACGGGACGAAGGTCTGGACCTCCTACGCCGACCAGGCCGACTGGATCTTCGCCCTCGTCCGGACGAATCCGACCGCCAAGATGCAGGAGGGCATCACGTTCCTGCTGATCGACATGGATACGCCCGGCGTCAGCGTCTCTCCGATCCTGCTGATCTCCGGCAAGTCGCCGTTCTGCGAGACCCATTTCCAGGACGTGCGCGTGCCGGTCGCGAACGTGATCCATCAGATCGACGCGGGCTGGACCGTCGCGAAGGCGCTGCTCGGCCACGAGCGGACGATGATCGCCGATGCCTTCGGCGCCGCCGGCCCGAAGCCCGACAAGAAGGGCGGTCGCAGCTACCTCGCCGAGCTCGCCGCGACGAAGCTCGGGGAGCGGGACGGCCGGATCGCGGATCCGGTCTTCCGCGACGAGGTCGCCGCCTTCGAGATGGAGAGTCGCGCCTTCGCCTACACCGTGCAGCGTACGAAGGACGCCGCCCGGGCCGGGCATCAGCCGGGCTCCGAGAGCTCGATGTTCAAGGTCTACGGGACCGAGCTGAACCAGCGCCGTTACGAGCTGATCGTCCGCCTGCTCGGGCCGGATGCGCTCGGCTGGGAGGGCCCCGGGTTCGAGGACGACGACCTCGAATCGACCCGCGAATGGCTCCGCTCCCGCGGCAATACGATCGAGGGCGGGACCTCCGAGGTCCAGCTCAACATCCTCGCCAAACACGTGCTCGGCCTCCCGGCCTGAGTCCCCGCCCGGCCCCTCCGATGGAGCGGGTCCGAGGAGCCCTTCATGCAGCTCGTGCTCACCGAAGACCAGGAACTCATCGCGGCGACCGCGCGCGATTTCGTCGCGGCGAACTCCCCGGTCGCGCGCTTTCGCGCCCTGCGCGACGCGGGCGATCCGCTCGGGTATTCGCGCGAGCTCCTGCGCGAGATGGGCGGGCTCGGCTGGCTCGGCATTCCCTTCGACGAGAAGGACGGCGGGGCCGGGCTCGGACTGGCCGAGCTCGTGCTCGTCGCCGAGGCCCTCGGCCGCCGACTCGCGCCGGAGCCGATCGTGGGCGCGCTCGCGATGGGCGGATTCGCGCTGGCCGAAGGCGGTTCGGCTGCGCAGCGCTCGGCCTGGCTGCCGGGGATCCTCGCGGGAGAGAAGGTGGTCGCCCTGGCGCATCAGGAGCCGGGCGCGCGCTACGACCTGTTCTGTGTCGAGACGCGCGCCGAAGCGCAGGGGGCGGGCCATTCGCTCACGGGTCGCAAGTCGCAGGTCCTCGATGCCGTCGGCGCCGACGCGCTGATCGTGCCCGTGCGCAGCTCCGGGGCGGCCGGCGATCGCGACGGCATCACGCTCTTCCTGGTCGACCCGCATGCCCCGGGCGTCACGGTCGAGCGGCAGACCCGCGTCGACCACCGCAACGCCGCGCTCGTCCGGCTCGAGGGCGTCGCATGCGATGCCGGATCCGTCGTCGGCCGGGTGGGCGAGGGCGGGGCGCTGCTCGAGCGGGTGATCGACCGCGCGACCGTCGTGCTCGCCGCGGAGATGCTCGGTGGCATGAACGAGGTCTTCGATCTGACGCTCGCCTATCTCAAGACCCGCGAGCAGTTCGGCGTTCCGATCGGCAGCTTCCAGGCGCTGCAGCACCGCGCGGCGAAGATCTACATGGCGATCGAGCTCGCGCGTTCGAGCGTGATGGCGGCTGCGCGCTCGGTCGATGCCGGCGACGGCGACTGCGCGAGGCTCGTCTCCCTCGCGAAGGCCCGCTGCAGCGACGCCTTCGTACTCGCCGCCAACGAGGCCGTCCAGATCTACGGCGGCGTCGGGATGACGGACGAATACGACGTCGGCTTCTACCTGAAGCGCGCCCGCGCCGCGGAGCTGACCTTCGGCGACGCTGCCTTTCACCGGCGACGCTGGGCTACGCTGGCCGGCTATTGAGCTCGCAGCGGGCCGGGAAGTGATTCGAGGGGCGCGCTCGCGGTCCCCGACTCGGCGGCCTCGGCTGGGTCGTCCTTCGGCCTGCGATCAGGGGGAACGAGCGCGTTGAATCCGAGAGATCGATTCCTGTCGGCGTGCCGGGGCGAGCCCGTCGATCGGCCGCCCGTCTGGCTCATGCGACAGGCAGGCCGCTATCTGCCCCAGTACCGCGCGGTGCGCGAGGGTGTCTCGTTCCTCGAGATGTGCTGGGACGTCGAGCGCTCCGTCGAGGTCTCGCTCCAGCCGCTCGATCTCGTCGGCTCGGAGGCGGTGATCCTGTTCCAGGACATCTTCACGCCGATTCCCGGGATGGGGATCGAGGTCGATTTCGCGCCGGGGCCCGTGATCGCGCAGCCGATTCGCGAGGCGCGCCAGATCGAGGCGCTCCGGGTCCCGGACCCGCGCGAGAGCGTGCCCCACGTCTTCGAGATCCTGCGGCGGCTGCGGGAAGCGCTCGAGAAGCGCGAGATCCCGCTGCTCGGCTTTGCCGGCGCGCCCTTCACGCTCGCGGCCTATCTGGTCCAGGGCTCCGGCTCGAAGGATTTCTCGATCCTGAAGAAGTGGCTCCAGACGCGGCCCGATGAGGTCGACGCGCTGCTCGAGAAGCTGACGGCGCTGACGATCGGATATCTGCGCGCGCAGATCGAGGCGGGGGCCCAGGCGGTCCAGCTCTTCGATACCTGGGCCGGGCTGCTCGATCGTGCCGCCTATCGTCGCTTCGTGGAGCCCGCCCATCGGCGGATCGCGGCGGCCCTGCAGGATGGCCCCGCGCCGCTCATCCTCTACATCCAGAATGGCAGCCATGTCGTCGACATCGCTTCGGATTCCGGTGCCGCCGTTCTCTCGCTCGATTGGCGGGTCGACCTGCGCGGGGCAGCCGAGCAGTTCGGCCAGCGCGTCAGCCTGCAGGGCAACCTCGATCCCTGCTGGCTGCACGCGCCGCGCGAGCGGATCTTCGAGATGGTGCGCGAGCTGGCCGAGGCGGCGAAGCCCGCCCGCGGCTACATCCTGAACCTCGGGCATGGCTGTCTGCCCGACACGCCGGTCGAAGGCGTGCGCGCGTTCACCGACGCGGCGCGGGCTCTCGGCGCCTGATCCAGGCCGCGATCGCCTCGGCGAAGCGCGGGTCGCCGTTCAGGCAGGGGGCGAGCCAGAGCGCTTCGCCGCCGAGCTCGCGCCACTGCTCGCGCAGCCGGATCCCGACCTCCTCGAGGGTCTCGAGGCAATCGGCCACGAACGACGGACAGAACACGGCGAGGCGCTGCACGCCCTGCTCGCGCAGGCGCGGGAGCGCTTCGTCGGTGAAGGGCTGGATCCAGGGCGTCGGACCGAGGCGCGACTGGAAGGCGCTGCTCGTCCGCTCCCGCTCGAGGCCGAGCGCCGAGCGCAGGTACTCGGCCGTCCGGAAACACTGCGCGCGGTAGCAGCGCGCGACATCGGCGGCCGGCGCGCTGCAGCAGTCGGGGCTCGCGAGGCAGTGGCCGCCGCTGCGATCGCTCGCGCGGATCTGGTCTTCGGGCAGCCCGTGGAAGCTGAAGAGCACGTGATCGGGCCGGAAGGCTTCGAGCCCGGGCCGGGCCAGACTTGCCCAGGACTGTGCGAATTCGGGCTCGTCGTAGAAGGCGCCGAGGATCTCGAGGGGCGGATAGTCGCCCCGGCGATCGAGGACCCGGGTCACCGCGGCGGCGGCGGATGCGGTCACCGACGAGGCGTATTGCGGAAACAGCGGCAGCACGACGAGCCGATCCACACCCGCGCGGTCGAGCGCTTCGAGCGCCGACTCGATCGAGGGCTGGCCGTAGCGCATGGCGAGCTCGACGTGGAATGCCTCGCCGAGGGCCTTCGCGACCCCGTCGCGCAGCGCGATCGAATGGACCATCAGGGGAGAGCCCTGCGGCGTCCAGATCGCGCGGTAGGCCGCTGCGGTCCGGCGCGGCCGGAAGGGCAGGATCACGAGCTCGAGCAGCGCCCAGCGCAGCGGCGCCGGCAGGGTCAAGACCCGGCGATCGCCCAGGAATTGCCGGAGATACCGGCGGACCGCGGACACCGTCGGCGCCTGCGGCGTACCGAGGTTGATCAGCAGGCAGCCGGTCCGGCTCTCTGCCCGTCCGTGGTTCGAATCGATGATTTGGCTCCCAGGTCACTGTGATTCGGATACGGCGCAAATATAATCTTCCGGCCCCGCGCGGCCATCCTCGATGGTCGGTCCGGCGCAGGAGAGCGGTCGATGGCGACGGTTCTGATCGTGGAAGACGAGGACGTGCTGAGGGAGACGCTCTCGAGCTTCCTCACGCGCCGGGGGCACGACGTCATCGCCGCCGCATCCGGCTACGAGGCGCTGGAGATCGGGCTCGACGCCGCGCCCGACGTGCTCGTCGCCGACTGGATGTTGAAGAACCACATTCATGGAATGCACGTCTCCGCCGTCTTCCGCGCCGTCCACCCGAACCTGAACACGATCCTGATCACGGGCTTCCCTTCGCGCGACCTGCTCGAGGAGTCGGATCGCTGCGGCATCGCCCGCCTGCTCGAGAAGCCCTTCGATCTGCAGGACCTCGACGAGGCGGTCGCGAGCGCGCTCGCACGGCCGAGCGACCGTGCGGACCTCTCGCCGGGGATCGCCGCGATCGTCGTCGATGCGGGCGGTGCGATCCAGTTCGCCTCTTCGCGGGCGCGGCAGCTCTTCGAGATGTCGAAGCTCCCGCCGATGCCGGCCCAACTCGCGGACCTCATCGAGGGCGATGCGCTCGCGCTCGTCGAGGAGGCCGTGGGGGATTGGGTCGCGGTGCGGCCGCGCGGGCAGGGCGTCCAGGACTGGCTGGTGCGTTCGCGTCGGCGGGCGGGGCGCGCGGGATACATGATCGTGGTGTGTCCACGCGAGGAGGAGCAGCGCCGGGGTGATGCGCGGATCCGGATCCTGCTCGACGAGCGCGGGGGCTCGCTCAAGCGGACGCTCGTCGATCGAGGGCCCGTGGTGGTGATCGAGCGCGACGGGGTCGTCCGGCGGCTGCTCGTCGCGCAGATCGAACGCGCCGGTGCGCTCTGCTATCCGAGCGACGACCTGAAGAGCGCGCTGCGGCTGCTCGAGGCCGAGCCGCGGGTTCGCAGCGTGATCGTCGATTTCGCGCTCGCGGGTCGCGAGATGGCGGGCTGGGTCGACCGCATCCGGGCCGATCGGCCCGATGTCCATCTGATCGGCACCGGCGGCATCGGCTCCGAGTCCGAGCTGCTCGCCCTGGGCGTGTCGCGCGTCCTGCGCAAGCCCTGGCGGATCAACGACCTGATCGACGCTCTCGACCACTGATCGCCGTCTTCATCGCCGCGTCGTCGCTCCCGCCGCGGTCCTGCCGTTTCACGTCCGTTTCAGCCCGCCCCGGACGATCGAGAGCGCGAAGTACCAGAGTGGATAGGCGAGCGAGAGCTCGCGCAGCCAGAGGCCCCGGGTCCATTGCGGCTCGAGCGCACAGACCGCCAGCGCCCCACACCAGACGACCCCGCCCGACGCCAGCTGGCGCCGGAGCGCGAGCGGCTCGAGCTTGCTCGGATAGAGATATTTGAGCGGAACGAAGACAGCGACCGAAAGCACCGCGATCCAGACGGTCGACAGCCCGGGCCCGACCTCGAAGAGCCAGAGGTAGATCGCCAGGACGTTCCAGTACGACGGGAATCCGAGGAAGAAATCGTCCTCGGTCTTGGCATCGACGCGCGCGAATCCGATCGCGCTCGCGAGCACCGGCGCGACCAGCCAGGCGGGGTGGGCGACGAAGCCCCCGGCCCAGAGGAAGAAGACCGGGACGATCACGTAGTTCAGGTAGTCGACGATGTCGTCGAGGCGGCGGCCGTCGATGCCGGGAACGTGGAAGGTCACCTGCGCCGCCCGCGCGAGGGTTCCGTCGACCGAGTCGATCACGAGCGCGACGAGCATCAGGTGCACCGCCGTCGCGAACTGCCCGTTCGCGATCGCGATCAGCGCGAACAGAGCGATCGCGGCACCGCTCGCGGTGAGCAGATGGATGGACCAGGCCGTCCATCGCGCGCGTTGTGCACCAGGTGACACGTCGGCTCCCCTCTCGCTTCGATGCGCTCGCGCCCGCCGGGCCGCATCGACCGGCCGGGCCGCATCGATGGGACGGCGCCGACGCGCGCCACGACACGGACCCGACCGGAGCCGCTATGCTGCCGCTTCCCATGGAAGTCTTCACGCGGGGAACGCAGGCAGAGGGAATCGGCGCCTCGATGCAGTCGGGCGCCGCCCGCGCGACGCGTCTCGACGCGGCGCTCGGCTGGGCTGCGGCGCTGGCCCCGTCTCCGCTTCGGCTCGCGACCTCCTGTTGCGGCATGGCGATGAGCCAGGGCGGCGATTTCTTCGAGCAGCTCGGTTCGGCGCCGCCGGCGGCCTCCGGGCGCGCGGCCGATCTGTTGATCGTGGCGGGCTCGATCACGCGCCGCCAGCTGCCGTCGATCCTCGAGATCTACGCGCGGATGGCCCCGCCGCGCTGGGTGATGGCCTGGGGCGACTGTGCGGTCTCGGGCGGGGCGTATGCGAACTATGCGACGATCTCGGGCCTTTCCCGGATCCTGCCCGTCGATGTCGTGGTCCCGGGCTGTCCGCCGGCGCCGCAGGCGCTGCGCGATGCCTTGGAATCGCTGCGGGCCGGCGCCCTGCGCGGACTGAGACGCGCGTCAAGCGGCGCCCCGGGGCAACCGATCGGGAATCCGAGCCCGGCCGGCGAGGTCGGGCTCGAGGGTTCCCGGCATTCGTTTCGGGCATTCGGGTCGCCGCTTCGGCGCTCGGAGGGGGGATGATGGCGGTCGATGTTCAGTTGCCTTCGTTGGGGGAGAGCATTCTCGAGGGAACCGTCTCCCGCTGGCTCGTCGGCCAGGGGGAGATGGTCGAAGTCGATCAGCCGATCGTCGAGGTCACGACCGACAAGGTCGACGCGGAGATCCCCTCTCCGGTCGCGGGGATGATCGACCAGATCCTCGTGCGCGAAGGCGAGGTCGTCGCCATCGGTGCCGTGCTCGCGCGCATCGACCCCGATGCAAAGGCGGCCGCGACGCCGTCCCGGGAAGCGGCGAAGGTCCCGCAGTCCGCCGCGCCGGCGTCTTCGACCCAACCCGCGTCTTCGACCCCGCCCGCTGCGGCAAAGTCGCCCGCCGCGGCGCCGGCCGCCGGGGCCATGGGCGGCGGCGAAGTCGCCGCGACGCCCGTCGCGCGCCGGATGGCGGAAGATGCGGAGATCGATCTGCGCGAGGTCCGGGGTACCGGCAGCGCCGGTCGCGTCACGAAAGACGACGTCGTCCGTCATCAGGGACCCGGCGAGCCGTCCCCCTCTTCGAACCCCGCAACGCAGCCGGTCTACGCTGCTCCGATGGCGGCCGCGCCCTCGCTCGCGCCCGCCGCTGCTGCGCCGCGGCCCGCTGCCGCACCTGCCGCTGGCAGGCGCTCGCCGTTCGCCTACACCCTCGCGCCGGGCGACCGCGTCGTTCCGATGTCGCCGATGCGGAAGATCATCGCGGAGCACATGGTCTATTCGAAGCGCACGAGTCCCCACGTCGGGACCGTCGCCGAGGTCGACCTCTCGGCCGTCGTGCGGCTGCGCAGCCAGCACAAGAAGTCCTTCGAGAAGAACACGGGCATCTCGCTGACCTTCCTGCCCTTCGTCGTCTACGCGACCGTGCGGGCCCTGCGCGACTTCCCTGCGCTCAATGCGTCGGTCGTCGAGGACGCGATCATCGAAAAGCAGGACATCCACGTCGGTGTCGCGACCGAGACCGAGAAGGGGCTCGTGGTTCCGGTCATCCGCCATGCCGATCGGCTCTCGCTCTCGGGCACGGCCCTCGCGATCCACGACCTCGCGACCCGCGCGCGCGAGAAGAAGCTTTCGGCCGACGACCTGAAGGGCGGCACGTTCACCGTCTCGAACCCCGGCCGCCAGGGCAATCTCTACGGATTCGCGATCATCAACCAGCCCCAGGTCGGCATCCTGCGCATGGGCGAGATCGCGAAGCGGGCCGTCGTCCGGACCTTCGAGGGCGAGGACGCGATCGTGATCCGGACCATGATGTACCTCTCGCTCTCCTACGATCACCGTGCGGTCGACGGAGCCCCGGCCAACGGGTTTCTCTACCGCATCCGCGAGCTGGTCGAGGCGGGCGACTTCGCGTTCTAGCCGCGCGGCGTGTCAGGGCGGTGCGGACCGCGCGGCGGCGACGTCGGGCGTCCGCAGGATCCCGGCCAGGGGATGGTGGCGATCGGCGAGAGGCAGGAGACACCATGAGCGACGCGCTCTCGGTCGAGTGGCTCGGTCTCGTGCCGTACGGCGAGGCGCTCGCGCTCCAGGAGGCCGCGCTCGCCGAGCGCGCCGCGGGGCGTCGTGGCGACCGACTGCTCCTGCTCGAGCATCCGCCCGTCGTCACGCTCGGCCGCAGCGCGAAGGCAGGCCATCTCCTGCTCGGCGAAGCGCAGCTCCGCGCCCTCGGCATCGAGCGTTTCGAGGTCGGCCGCGGCGGCGACGTGACCTACCACGCGCCGGGACAGCTGGTCGGCTATCCGATCGTCGATCTCTCGGCGCCCGGGCGCCGCGACGTCCACGCCTTCCTTCGCCAGCTCGAGGCCGGCCTGATCGACGCCCTCGAGGAGTGGGCGATTCCGGCGTGTCGGGTCGAGGGTCGGACGGGGGTCTTCATCGACCTTGCGCGCAGCCGCCGGCGCGCGGGCCGGGAGCGGAAGATCGCTTCGATCGGGATCGGGCTGCGGCGCTGGGTGACCTGGCACGGATTCGCGCTCAACGTCGACCTCGACCTGTCGGGCTTCGACGCGATCGTGCCCTGCGGCTTGCCGGACGTCGTCATGACGTCCGTGGCCCGGGAGCTCGCGATCGAACGGGGCGAGCCCGAAACGCGACCTTCGATCGGCGTCGTCGAGTCCGTCGACCCGACGCTCTCGGGGCGCGTGCGCGAATCGGTGGCGAGGGCGGTTCGCAAGCGTCTCGTCGGCTGATATTCTGCTGGCCATGCCGGCCCAGATCGTCGTCGTCGAGCGTCCGCGTGGCGGGCTGCTGGGCCGCTTGCGCGGCGCGCACGCATGGCTTCGTGCAGCCTGGCAGGGCGACGCGCCCGGCCGGGGGCGCCGG
>CAZFKD010000066.1:8669-12780 GCA_964519695.1 uncultured Spirochaetaceae bacterium | reverse complement strand
CGATCGCCGCCCCCCTCGTCGGCCTCGTTCTGGGCGTGGCTCATCTCGCCGGCCTCGGAGCGGGCTGCGCGGATCCCGCGTCTTCGGATGCGCGGGCCGCCGCGGCATTCGAAACGTCGCCCCGGGCCGTCCTCTCGAACCCGATCGATCACGCGCGCGGGTCGCGCTTCTCCGTTGCCACGGCCGGCTGGGCTGCATCCCGAGCGCCGGGCCGCGACGCGAGCCGGCCCGCTTCCTGAAGCGCCTTCTCGAGGGCCGTCAGGACGGCGTCCTCGTCCTCGATCTCGAGCTCGATCTGCAACACCTCGATCGCGACCCCGGGCGCCCACGACGGCAGGATCTTGATGGCGTCCTTCTCGGTCGTCAGCCAGAGCTCGGCCGCGGGATCGAGGCCCTGCAGGTCCCGGGGCGCGAAGGCGTGATGATCCGGGAAGCTCCGCTCGCAGACGACCTGCGCTCCGAGCGACTCGACCGAGCGCCGGAAGGCGCCCGGGCGCGCGATGCCGCAGAGCAGGCCGACTCGCCGACCGGCGAGCGACGACAGCGGCCGCCGCGTGCGGCCGTCGAGGGAGAAGAGCGCGCTCGGGCGGCGCCGCGCGCGAAAGACGAAGCCCTCGGATCGCACGTGCTTCGCGAGTCCGCGCGCTGCGCCGGGGGGCGGTGCGCCCGAATCGTCGACGATGCAGACCCAGTCCGCATGCCGGAGGCTGGAGCCCGGCTCGCGCAGGGGGCCGGCCGGCAGCACACGACCGTTGCCGAGCCCGGCCCGGCCGTCGAGGCTCACGATGTCGAGGTCGCGGGCGAGCCGGTGGTGTTGGAAGCCGTCGTCGAGCACGAGGATCTCGGCGCCGAATCGCGTCGCCGCCGCCCTCCCGACCACGCCGCGGTCGCGGCCGACCAGGACCGGCACGCCGGGCGCATGCGCGGCGAGCACGAGGGATTCGTCGCCGGTCTCGGCGACCCGGGCGTGGACGTGGGATCCGTCCGAGACGACGGTGACCGGCTCGCGCGCGGATCCCTTGTAGCCCCGGCTCGCGAGCACGACGCACCAGCCCCGCGCGCGTAGTCCGGCAGCGAGGCGCGCCGCGAGCGGCGTCTTGCCGGCGCCGCCGACCGTCAACGCACCGACGCTCACGATCGCGCAGCCCGGACGCGGTCGCGCACGCGACCGCGAGCGCGCGAACCCGCGATGCAGCCGGGCGCCGAGACCGTAGAGCCATGACGCAGGAACGAGCAGCAGGCGCGCCCAGCCGCCCCATCGATCGCCCGCCTCGTGCGAATCGCCATCCGGCGCCAGAGACGTCTGCGGCGACGGGCTCATCGCTCGCTCCCGCCCTCGGCGCGGGCGAGAATCTCGAGCACGAGCTGGCGGGTCCGCTCGACGCTGCCCCGGTGTCGCTCGAGGGTCAGCCGGCCCATCTCACCTCGCCGCCGGGCGTCGTCGGGATCGCGCAGGTTCTCGACGATCGCGGCGATCAAGGCGTCGTGGGTCGGGACACAGCGACCGGCGCCATCCGCCTCCAGGATCTCGACGATCTTGCGGACGTTCGCGAAATGCGGGCCGTAAAGCACGGGGCAACCGACGTGGACCGGCTCGCAGACGTTGTGTCCGCCGATCGGGACCAGCGTCCCACCGACGAAGGCGATCGTGCCCGCAGCGTAGGTCGCCGCGAGGTCGCCGTAGGAATCGAGGATCAGGACCTCGCCCGGCGCGAGCGGGCGATCTTCGAGACGGCTGCGGAGATGGCCCCGGCGCCCGCGCGAGCGCACGAGCCGGGCGACCTCGGCCGTCCGATCGACGTGCCGCGGCGCGAGCACGAGGACGAAGGGCCGACCCTGCCGCTCCGCCGCGGCGAGGGCGCGCAGACAGGTCTCCTCCTCGCCGCGATGGGTGCTGCCCGCGACCACGACCGGACCGATCGACAGCGCACGTCCGAGGGCCGGCCCGAGGCCGGACTTCTCACTCGCCGGGTCGAGCTTGAGATCGCCCGTGACCCGCACGCGGTCTTCGGGCAGTCCGAGGCACACGAACCGCTCGGCATCGAGCTCGGTCCGGGCGCCGACCGCGGCGATCTGCCGGAGGGTCGGGCCGATCAGGCGAGCCACCTTCGAATAGCGGGGAAACGAGCGATCCGAGAGCCTGCCCGATGCGACGACGACGGGAACCCCCTCGCGCGCACAGGCGGCGATCCAGCTCGGCCAGAGCTCGGTCTCGATCAGGATCGAGAGCCGTGGCCGCGCCGGCCGCATCGCGAGAGCGACACACCAGGGATGATCGAACGGCGCGAGACTCGCCCGCATCTGCGGCCGATGGCGCTCGAAGATGCTGCGGCCCGCGACCGTCATGGTGGTCGCCTGCGCGGCGAGGCCCGAGGCCTCGAGGGCATCGAGCAGACGACAGGCGGCCTTCGCTTCACCGACGCTGGAGGCGTGCAGCCAGACGAGGCCGCCGTCCGGAGCAGGCTCCCGCCCGAGGCCCAGCCGTTCGGGCAGCTGTCGCCGGAACGCCGGACGCAAGGCCGCCCCCGCGATGACGGCCGGCGCGGCGATCAGGGCGGCGAGGGCCGCGACGCTATGCGCGAGGGGACGCAAGCATTTCCTCCACCCAGGCAGCCGTCCGCTCGATCGCGCCGGGCGGCCCGAGCCGCGCGGCGGCCCGAGCGAGGCCCTCGAGCTGGCGCTCGCGCGCCGCCCCGGAGAAGAGCGGCGCGAGCCGCTGCGCGATCCGATCGGGCGTGGCGTCGCGCTGCAACAGCTCGGGCACGATCTCCTCCTCGACGAGCAGGTTCGGCAGGGCGACGAACCTGACCCGTGCGCTGCGCCGTGCGATGAAGGCCGTCAGCGGATGCACGCGCCCCATCACCACCATCGGGCAGCCGCGCAGGGCCGCCTCGAGCGTGATCGTACCGGGCTTCGTGAGCGCGACGTCGAGGGCATCGAGCAGCGCGCCGTCGCCCGTCGCGAGACAGCGGACCGCCGCGTCGCCAGCGGCGGGGCGCGCGCCGAGGCCTGCCCGACGGACGTCGGCTTCGTCGAAGCCGGCGGCCAGGCCGATGATCGCCTGCGCCCGGGCGAGCGCGGGCTCGCGCGCACGCAGACGGTCGAAGGCCGCGAGGGCGAGCGGGAGATGGCGCGCGAGTTCGCTCCGGCGACTGCCCGGAAAGAGCCCGACGACGGGCACGTCCGCCGGAATGCCGAGCGCCCGGCGGACGCGGTCGCGACGCGCCTTCGCCGTCTCGCCCGCAGGCTCCGTCGCGCGAGCCGCGGCGAAGGCATCGACGAGCGGATGGCCCGGCGCCTCGACCGCGACGCCGCGCGCCGCATAGTAGTCGCGCTCGAAGGGCAGGCAGACGACGATCCGGTCCACGTCGGCCGCGAGACGCCGGATCCGGCCCGGCCGCCAGGCCCAGACCTGCGGCGCTATGAAATAGAGGATCCGTGCATCGCTCATCCGCCGGACCCGGCGGGCGAAGGGCAGATTGAAGCCGCCCGAATCGACCAGCACGACCAGCTCGGGGCGCGCCGCGACGAGCGCGCGCGATAGTCGCCGCCAGGCGCCGACGATCCGCAGCAGCTCCGGGATCAGCTCGACGATCCCGCCGACCGCGAGCTCGCGCTGATCGACGACGATCTCGACGCCCGCGGCGCGCATCTTCGGCCCGCCCAGTCCGACGAGGCGAAGCGCGGGATGACGCGCGCGGAGCACCCGGACGAGGGCGGCCGCATGGGCCTCGCCCGAGAGATCACCGGCGCAGAAGAGGATCGTGGCCAAGAGCGGCCTCCGTCGTGTCCCGGGGTCCGGAATCCCGGGCCTGCTCCGGCCGCGGTCTGCGGATGGCGGCGCGCACCCGCTCGACCAGGCGAAGCGCTTCGACGCCGACGCGGCCGTCGTTCTCGGGCGGCTGGCGCGTCAGGGCGGCGCGGACGAACGCGCGCCACTGCAGCCCGAGCGGATCGAGCCCGGTCGCATCGACGGACGCCCCTGCGGCGTCCGCTGCCGCATCGAACAGCAGATCCACGCGGGCCGTACCCGCGCTGCCCTCGATCTCGATCCAGCGCTCGCGCACGTCATGGACACGGCTCGCCTCGAGCTCGGCGACGCAGCCCGACC
>CAZFKD010000066.1:5305-8659 GCA_964519695.1 uncultured Spirochaetaceae bacterium | reverse complement strand
AAGCGGAGCCGGGCCTCGGCCCGGTCGAGATCGCCGCCCGATCGGCCGGTGCCGGTCGCCTCCAGCGCTTCGATCTCGTCGCCGAGGCCGCGCATCAGCCAATCGAGGTCGTGCAGCATGAGGTCCTGAACGACGTCGATGTCGAGTCCGCGCTCGCTCGCCGGATGCATCCGACGAACGCGAATCCGGCGCGGCGTCCCGACGCGGGCGAGCGCCGCCCGCCAGCGCGGGTTGTACCACTCGACATGGCCGACCTGCAGGATCCGGCCGAGAGCCTCCGCGCGCAGGACGAGCCGGCGTCCCTCTTCGGCATCACAGGCGAGCGGCTTCTCGACGAGCAGGTCCAGGCCGGCCTCGAGCAGCGCGAGGCCCGTCTCGACGTGGGCCGCGGTCGGAACGGCGACGATCGCGGCGTCGATCCCCGCGAGTCGCCGCAGGTCGTCGAAGGATCGCGTGACGTATTCGCCCGCGAGCTGATCGGCGCGCGCCGCGTGTCGATCGACGATCGCTTCGAGCGCGCAGTCGCCGTCCCGGGCCGCCGAGGCCGCGATCGTCCGGGCATGCAGCCGGCCCATCGGCCCAGCGCCGATCACGGCGACACGCAGGCGCGTCATCTCGGCGCTCCATCCCGCACGAAGCTCGTGCAGGCGATCCCGGCCCGGTCGGCTGCTGCACGGGTCTCGTCGCCGGCGAGCACGAGCGTCCGCCCGGCTTCGACCGCGAGACACGTCGCGCCGGCTCGGGTCATCACGGCGATCGTCTCGGGCCCCACCGCCGGCAGGTCGAAGCGGAGATCCTGCCCGGGCCGCACGCCCTTCACGACCGTCGCGCCGGGTCCCGCCACCTCACCCGCGCGGCGGATGGTCGCGTCCGTGCCCTCCGCCGCCTCGACCGCGACGACGCAGCCGCGCTGCACCACGACGCATTGGCCGATGCCCGCAGCGCCGAGCACCACCAGCGCCCGGCATCCGACCGTGAGATCGGCGAGCTCCTGCGCGTTCGGCGCGCGCTGCGACCAGTCGCCCGTCGCGGCGAGCAGCGGCGCGAGCGCGCGGTCCTGACCGGCGATCGCGAACCCCTGCGACTCGAGCCATCCGGCGAGGGCCGCAAAGAGCGCGTCGTCCCTCCAGCCAGCGATGCGTCCGAGCAGCGCCGCGGCCGCGCGGTCGGGATCGACGCGGCCTGCGCCCGCGAAGAGCAGCTGCTTCGGAATCGAGCCGACGAGCAGGACGGTCTCGACCGACATTTCTCGCAGCGAGTCCGCGGCGGCCTCGAGCTGGCCGAACCGCTGCCAACGGAGCGCGTCGACGTCGCCTGCGAGCGCTGGATCGGTCAATCCCCCGAACGCGAGGGCGCAGACGGCTGTGCCCGATCGGCGAAGCGCTCGCGCCGCCTCGCCCGGCAGGCTGCCGCATCCGGCGATCAATCCGAGGCGAGCGCCTCCGGAGCGGGAAGAAGGGGCATTCCCTCGCATGGCGCCTCAGCGGCAGAATCCGCGCTCGGTCTTTCGCAGAAAGGAGACCAGTCGCTCGACTTCGGGGACACCGCCGATTTCGGCGTCGACCCGGGCGAGCGCTTCCTCGAGGCGCAGCTTCGAGTTGAAGATGAGATGGAATGCGTGCTTGATCTGCGCGCGGGTCTTGCTCGAGAAGCCGCGTCGCTCGAGACCGACCGAGTTGAGCCCGACGAGCCGCGCCCGATCGCCGGCGACCATCGCGAAGGGCGGCGCGTCGAGCGAGAGCTTCGTGCCCCCCGCGACCATCACCGATTCCCCGACCCGCGCGTACTGATGCAGCCCCGTGTAGGCTCCGAGCACGGCGAAATCGCCGACGGACGAATGCCCGCCGAGGCCGCAGAAGCTGGCGACGATCACCTGGTCCCCGATCTGGCAATCGTGACCGATATGCGCGCTGTTCATCAGGAAGGCGTCGTCCCCGATCCGGGTACAGCCGCCGCCGCGGGTCGTCCCGACGTGGACCGTGACGTGCTCCCGGATCTGGCTGCGCGCCCCGATCTCGAGGCTCGTCGAGGCGCCATCGAAGGAACGATCCTGGGGTGCACCGCCGAGACAGGCATGCGGGAAGATGCGTCCGCCCGGCCCGATCCGCGTGCGGCCGATCAGCGTCACGTGCTCGGCGACCGCGACCCCGGGCCCGAGCTCGACCTCCCGTCCGACGAAGGAGAAGGCGCCGACCACCACGTCGGCCGCGAGGCTCGCGCCCTCCTCTACATGCGCCGTCGGATGGACCTCGGGCAAGCCACTAGCCCTTTCCGTTGTACGTCTTGATGACGAGATCCGTCACGTCGAGGGCTTCGCGGCGGTACTCGAGGCCGGGCGTATCGGTGCGCAGGATCACCGAGAATCCGTTCTCGCGGCCGACGTCCTTGATCACGGTCTCGAGCTTCTCGACCAGGGGGCCGAGGATCCGCTGCTGCTCGATCTTGAACTGGCCCTCCTCTTCTTTGGCCTTGTTCTCGTAGCGGTTGCGAAGCTCGACCATGTCCAGCTGCTTCGCCTTGACCGCATTCTCCGACATCACGAACTGCTTCGACTGCAGCTCCTTCTCCATCGCCTGGAGCTGCTCGACCATCGGCGCGAGCCGCGCCTGCGCCTCACGTCCCTTGCGCTCGAGCTCCTCGCGCGCGGCCTTGCCCCGGTCGACGGTCGCAAGCACCTGCTCCATGTCGACGAAGCCCATCTTCACCGGATCGCTCGTCGCACCGATGCCCCAGCCGAGCAGGACGCCGAGGGCCAGCAGCAAGAGGATTCGCTCGATCTTCATCTTCCTTGGACTCCTTGTTCATCCGCCCATACACCCATACACCCATACACCCATACACCCACAAATCCATGAACCCATGAACCCCTAATCCCATCGAAACACCGATCGGGACACATCTTGACGCGTGCGCTCGCGTCGTTCGCTAGATCCCCAGGCCACCGACCGAGAACTCGAAGACGGGGCTCTGCTCGTTCTCGCGCGCGTCGATCGGGAACCCGAGCACCAGCTGGAGGGGACCGAAGGGCGAGAACCACAGGACGCCTGCGCCCGTACCGTAGCGCCACTCCGTGGCGTCGAACAGCAGCTCCCCCTCGGCGAAGGCGTTGCCGGCGTCCAAGAATCCGATGCCGAGCAGGCCGATCTCCTCCGAGATCGGGAAGCGGTATTCAAAGCTGCTGCTGATGTACGAGTTGCCACCGATCACCTGCGAATCGCCCAGATTCTTGAAATCATCGAAGTCGCGGTCGTTGACGTTGTTGCAGAGCGTGTTGCCGCTACCGGCCCTGCGGCGGGCGGCCTCGTCGCAGAAGGCCCGGATCTGGCCGGTCGCGGGGTTGCTGATGAGCCGAGT
>CAZFKD010000066.1:0-5295 GCA_964519695.1 uncultured Spirochaetaceae bacterium | reverse complement strand
GATGGGAGACGCGGCCCGAGGCGAGCTCGGTGAACGTCAGGGTCGGACGGCGGGGGCCCACCGATCGGCCCTGGAACCCGCGCAGCCGCGTCGCACCCAGACCGCCGAGGAAATAACGCTCCGTCAGCGGTAGCCGGACGTCGTCGGAGAGGTCCTCGAGGTTGCCGGCGTTCTGGCAGTTCGAGGGATCCGCGCAGATCGTCGACGATTCGATCCCGGTATCGAAATCGGCGATCTCGTTCAGGGGAAGCGCATAGCCGAGGCGCGTACTGACGACGAAGGTCGAGCGATCGAAGAGCCAGCGCGGCGCGCCGAAGTAGTAGCCTGCCTGCCCCTCGACGGAGAGGAAGTTCGAGAAGCCGCCGAGCCCGGCGTACTCCACGAACGCATTCGCCGCATAGCCCGAGGTCGGGGCGAAGAAGTCGTTGCGGGTATCGACGCCGAGCGAGAGCCCGAGTCGACTCGTGCTCTGCTCGCCCTGCAGGACCTGGCGGGTGATCGGCGCCGCGAGCGCGTTCAGGTTGGTGTTCTGGCGAACCCGCCGCTGGGAGAACCCGTAGCTGAGCCCGATCGAGGCCCGATTGTCGACCGTGAGCGGATGACCGACCGCGAGCTCGACTCCCTGCTGCTCCTGCTCGAAGGAGTTGAAGCGCACCTCGGTGAGGAAGGCGGTGGCGCTGAAGCTGAAGGTCGAACCGAGGAAGTACGGATCGCTCAGCGAGAGGAAATAGCGGCTCGAGTTGCCGCCGATGTCGGCCGAGATGTTCGCGCCGTAGCCTCGCCCGAACAGGTTCGACTGCGAGAGCGAGGCGGTGAAGATGAAATTGTCCGCGGAGGAGAAGCCGGCGCCGAAGCTGAAGGCGCCGGTCGGCCGCTCGACGACGTTGACGTCGAGATCGAGCTGGGAGGGATCGTCGGTCGTCTTCGGCTCGAAGGCGACGTCCTCGAAGAAGCCGAGGCGCCGGATGCGCTCGCTCGAAATCTGCAGCGCACGCGCCGAGTAGAGCTGCCCCTCGACGAGGCGGATCTCCCGGCGGATCACGGGATCGACCGTTCGCGAGTTGCCCTTCAACTCGATGTTGCGGACGAAGTAGAGCGGGCCCTTCTCGACGCCGAACTGGACGTCGATCGTCAGCTCTTCCTGGTTCGTCTTCGTCACGGGGTCGACGTTCGCGAAGTAGAAGCCGCGATCGGTGAAATGCGCCTCGAGCGTCTCGACGTCGGAGGTCAGGCTCGAGCGGCTGAAGACGTCGCCCTGCTTCAGCTGGATCTTGTCCCGCAGCACCGCGAGATCGATCGTCTCGTCGCCCTGGACGTCGAGGCTGCCGACCTTGAACTGCGGCCCCTCGACGATCTCGACCTCGACGATGAGCCCCTCCTCGCGCGGATCGACCTCGGGACCGATCACGCGGGACTGCACGTAACCGCTGTCCGTGTAGAGCTTTTCGATGAGGCGCAGATCGCGCATGAAGACCGGCTCGGAGTAGGTGCCCGTCTTGTCGAGCCAGCTGGTCGCGAACGAATAGAAGCGCCACGGTTTCGTCGAGAAGCCTTCGCGCAGCTCGCCTTCGCTGAAGGCCGTATTGCCCTTGAACACGATCTTGCGCAGCTTCAGCTTCTCCTTCTCCTCGACGACGAAGTTGATCGCGACCGAGCCATCGGTGATCTCCTCGGTCTCGTAATCGACCTCGGCGAGATAGAAGCCCTCGCTCTTGTAGAGCGCGGCGATGCGTTCGACGTTCTCGTGCAGAAGCGGAAAATCCAACGGCGAGCCGGTCGTGAGCGTCAGGGCGTCCTTGATCTTGTCGCTCTTGATCTCGTCGTTGCCGGAGATCGCGATCTCGCGGACGACGGGATTCTCCGCGACCTCGAAGATGACGGAGGGGCCGAGGGCCGTCCGATCGACGTAGACCTGTACGTCGCGGAAGAAGCCCTGCTGGAAGATCGCGCGGACGTCGCGGGCGATCTGAGCCGAGTCGAGCGGCTGACCCGGCGCCGTCTGGATCCGCGCGCGGATCTCGGCCTCCTCGATCCGGCGATTGCCGCGGATCGCGACCTCGGCGACGGCCTCGCCGGTCGCTGGCTTGACGCTCTCGCCGAGCAGCCGCTCGGCGCGCACGATCTCGAACAGGACGACGACACCATCCGGCGTCTGCTGGGTCCGCGCGAGCACGCGGGCCACGCGCGGATCTGCCGCGACCGTGCGCCGATCGTCTTCGAGCCGCGCCGCGTCGAAGGGCTCGCCACGCCGGATGCCGAGCCGGTCGCGCAGCTCGCCCTCGATCTCCTCCGCCCCTTCGAGGCGGATCTCGACCACCCGATCCGGCTTGCCGCCGACGACCACCGTCCCGACCCGCTCCGCCAGCTCGCCGAGGCGACCCAGCAGCTCGCGATCGCTGCCGGCCGTGAGGACCAGGCTCGTGCTGCCCGCTCCAGCCGCCGCTGGAATCACGCGCACGTCGATCGAGAACCGGCCGGCGAGCTCGGTCAGGCTGCCGACTACGACGCCGTCGAGCCCCTGCCGCGTGGCCCAGCTCCGCAGCGCCGCATCCGATCGTTCCGCGCCGGGGATCTCGCTCGCGCCCGCCGCCATGAGACCGGGCTTCGCGATCGCCGAGACCTCGCCGCCCGCCTCGATGCGCTGCGCGAGCAGCTCGTCGAGCGGACCCGAGAGGAATCGAAGCGAGCCCGTGCTGTTGACCCGGAAGGGCAGCACCGCGATCCGCTTGTCCGAGCGCGTCTGGGGCGCCGGTTCGAGGGCGCCGTACTCGACCGGGCCGTTCGATGCCTGGCCGCGGGCCGGGAGCGGGAGCCCCGGGAACGAGACGCCACCGATCATCGCGATCGCGAGGAGGAGCGTGCGCAGCCAGCTTGCCCGGACGACCTGCTCCAAGAAATCTCCCGGCCGCAGGGCGGCCTCTCGCGGCGCCGAAGACTATGCGAGGGGCCCTTGCGTTTCAACCGACTTTCGAGCCGAAAACCCTCGCTCTGACCGGGAGTTGCGCCGCGTGGCACCGATCCTCCCGGCGACCCGGACGGGCGGAAACCCGCGCGCGCGGGCGGGTGTCCAAGCGCCGCTCAGACGACGGACGAGCCGGGATCGGTCTCGATCAGCTTGCCGCCGATCAACACGAGGATGCGGCCGAGCCGGTCGGCCATGCGCTTGCTGTGCGTGACGACCACGAGCGTCGTGCCGCGCGTGCGGTTCATCTCGAAAAGCAGCTCCGCGACCTGGTCGCCGGTCGCCGGGTCGAGATTGCCCGTCGGCTCGTCGGCGAGCACCAGCGCCGGATCGAGAACCAGGGCACGCGCGACCGCGACGCGCTGGCGCTCGCCGCCGGAGAGCTTGCCGACCGCATGCTCGATGCGGTGGCCGAGCCCGACGTCGCGCAGCATCGACTCGCTGCGTACCCGCATCGCCTCCTTCGACAGTCCCTGGATCAATCCCGGCATCATCACGTTCTCGAGCGCGCTGAACTCGGGCAGCAGGTGGTGGAACTGGAAGACGAAGCCGAGAAAGCGGTTGCGCAGCTCCGAAAGGGACTCGCGGGTCCGGGCGAAGACGTCTTCCCCCCGAAAGCGGAGCGTGCCCTCGCTCGGATGATCGAGCGTCCCGAGGATGTGGAGCAGCGTCGACTTCCCGACACCGGACTGGCCGACGATCGCGATCCGATCGCCCTCGTGAATCGCGAAGTCGATGCCCGAGAGCACCTCGATCGTCCCGCCTCCGGTCTCGAAGCGGCGGAAGAGCCCCTGGATCTCGACGAGCGGCGTCGCCGCCTTCGACTCATTCATGACGAAGCCCCGCCGCCGGATCGATCCGCGCCCCTTGCCGGCTCGGGAGCAGCGTCGCGCCGAGCGAGAGGATCATGGCGATCAGCGCGACCCCGGCGACCTGGCCTGGATCGACCTTCGAGGGCAGCTCCGAGAACTGGTAGACGGAGGCGGGCAGCGTATCGATGCCGGTGATCCCCTCGATCCGGTCCTGGATCCAGGCGAGCTGCCCCGTCACGGCGATGCCCGCCGCGACGCCGAGCGCCGTCCCGCAGAGTCCGATCAGCGTCCCCTCGAGCGCGAAGATCCGCTCGATCATCGAGTCTTCCGCCCCCATGGCCTTCAGGATCGCGATGTCGCTCGACTTCTCCATGATCATCATGATCAGCGTCGCGACGATCACGAAGGCAGCGACCACCATGATCATCGTGAGCAGCAGAAACATCATCACGCGCTCGGTCTTCAGCGCCTGGAAGAAGGCCGGGAAGACCTCCTTCCAGTCCCGCGTGTAGTACGGATAACCGAGAGCCGCCTGGACCTGCTGGCCGACGATCCGGGAGCGGTAATGGTCGGTCGTGCGGGCCTCGATACCGTCCACGACGGCGTCGATCTTGCGAAAATCGCGCGCGGCCTCGAGGGTCGTGTAGGTGAAGGCTTCGTCGTATTGATAGAAGCTCGACTCGAAGATCCCGACGACCGTGAAGCGTTTGAGGCGTGGACCGGGGCCCAGCGGCGTCGGCGGGCCGCCGAAGGGCGAGATCAGCAGCATCTGGTCGCCGACCCCGAGGCCCATCGAGTTCGCGAGATGGCCGCCGACGATGATGCCCGGCGCGCTCGCATCGCCCCCCTGCTTCGCGAAGCGGGCGGCGAGATCGGCCGACGTCTCGCCCTCGATCGGCCGGAGATCGTTCTCGAGATCGGTGACCCGGCCGACGCTCGCGGGATCGATGCCGCGCACCCGAACGCTCGCGATCTCGCCGTGGCTGCCGCGCACCATGCCCTCGGCGTCGACGTACGGGCTCGCCGCCTCGACGCCGGAGATGCGCAGGACCGTCTCCATCACCTCGTCCCAGTCCTCGAACGGGCCGAAGCTGCTGTGGACCGTGAAATGTGCGCGATTGCCGAGAATTTCTTCGCGCCAGGTCTGCTCGAAGCCGTTCATGACCGAGAGCACCACGATGATGAGCCAGACCCCCGCCGCGATGCCGGCGACGCAGATCGCCGTGATCGCCGAGATGAAGACCTGCCGGCGCTTCGCGACGAGATAGCGGATGGCGATGAACCACTCGACCGAGTGGCGCATCGTGAGGAAGCCCGCGATCGCGAGCGGGACGAGACCGAGCACGATCGCTCCGCCGAGCAGGCCGAAGAGCGACGCGGCACCGGTGCGTACGACGCCGAGCGCCGCCTCCGGCAGCAATCCCGAGAAGGCGCCCGGAAGGAGCGCGGCTGCGACCGCGAGCAGAACGCCCGGCGCGCTTCCCGGCGCGCCTCCATTCGTCCGTCGCGCGCGCGCGCGCA
>CAZFKD010000065.1:0-12800 GCA_964519695.1 uncultured Spirochaetaceae bacterium | reverse complement strand
CGGCGGCGACCGGCTCGTTCGGGTTGCGCATCAGGCGGCGGGAGAGCTTCTGGAAGGCCGCGTCGAAGTCGAGTCGGGGCAGGGCGCCTGGCTCCTCGCGGCGGTCGAGCGCGAGCCGCTCGTCGCGCTGGCCGCCGTCGAGTCGCTGGCGAAATGCGGGGGGGCCGCGGCCCTTTCGGCCTGCTCCGTCGCCCTCGCGCGCAACGAGCCCGAGCTCGTCCGTGCCGCCATCCACTGTCTCGGACGTCACGCCGGAGGCGAAGATCTCCTGCCGCTCGCTGCACTGCTCGGCCACGCCGACTGGACCGTTCGCGCGGAGGCCGTGAAGGTCCTGGCGAGTCGCGGCGTTCGCCGGAGCCTGCCCGCGATGCTGCGGCGACTCGCGGTCGAGAGCGACGAATTCGTGCGCGATGCGATTCTGCGCGCCGCGCGAAAGCTCGAGCCGTGAGCGCCCGGCGATGAACGAGCGAGATCCGAAACCGACGCTGACGGACGCCGAGTTCCGCCTCTTCAGCACGCTCCTGCGCGAGCGCGCCGGACTCCACTTCGACGAGAGCACGCGCTTCCTCGTCGAGCGACGCATCGCCCGCCGCATCGAAGAAGGCGATTTCGGCTCGTTCGCGTCCTATCTCTATCAGCTCCGTCACGGCGCGGCCGCGGAGGACGAGTTCGCGAACCTGATCGATCGGCTCACCACGCACGAGACGTACTTCTTTCGCGAGCGCGCCCAGCTCGACGCGCTCGTCCGCGAGATCCTGCCGGAACGTCTGGCGCGCAGTGCGGGCGAGCAGGGGCCCGTCCAGATCTGGTCGGCGGGCTGCGCGAGCGGCGAGGAGCCCTACTCGATCGTGATGCTCGGGATCGAGGCGGGGCTATTGCCGGGGCGTGATTTCCGGGTCTTCGCGTCGGACATCTCTCGAGCGGTACTGGCCCGCGCGCGCACCGGGCTCTACCGCGAGACCTCGTTCCGCGACGCAGACGCCTCGCTGCGGATGCGTTATTTCACGCGCAAGGACGGGATCTCGAAGATCTCCGACGAGGTTCGTCGCCACGTCGACTTCATGTACCTGAACCTGGTCGACGAGGCCAAGCTCGCGCTGGTCGGAAAGATGGACGTGATCCTGTGTCGCAACGTGATCATCTACTTCGACCTCGCGACGAAGAAGCGGGTCATGAAGTCGTTCCACGCGAAGCTTCGCCCCGGCGGATGCCTGCTGCTGGGCCGTTCGGAATCCCTCGCCAACGTGACCACGGATTTCGAGCTGAAACACCTGAAACGCGAGCTCGTCTACCGGCGCCCCGTTCTGGGCGAGGAGCGCGACGACGTCTGGAATTCCCTCGCGCGCGCCGGGATCGACGATGCGGATCGATGAACTCGGGGGCCCGAGGCGCCCCGAACGGAACGATTCGAGCCCCAGGACGGGCATCGTTCAAGTCGAGGCACGCGGCGGACGAGCAATCCCTCAGGAAGTTCCGGCGGTTGGCACGCTTTGCTGCCGCCTCGCAGCCAGGGAGCGGGTTCCCGATGGGTGACGCCGAGGTCACGGACGATCGCGACGAGGGCGAGGCGCTGCTCGAGCTCTTCACGCGCGGGACCGAGCTCACCCGGAAGCTGCTCGACGAGACGTCCCGACTGCGCCGACGCCTCGCCGAGGTCTCGAACGCGTCCGCTTCACGCGACCCCTGCGAGCCCGATGTCGGCGAGCGCGGCGCGGAGCGGTCCGCCCTGCGTGACTGGATAGCGAAGATCGACGAGCTCGGCGCCGAGAATCGCGAGCTGCTCGAGGAGCTGCGGGCCGCCGAATCTCGCAACCAGATCTGGGCGGCGCGTCACGCCGAGATCGAGGAGCGACACAACGATCTCGCGAACCTCTACGTCGCGAGCTACCAGCTGCACGCCTCCTTCGATCCGAGCGAGGTGATCGCCGCGATCTCCGAGATCGTGATCAACCTGATCGGGGCGGAGGTCTTCGCGCTCTACTCGTGCGATGCCCCGAGTGGTCGCTTGATTCCGGTCGCCTGCGAAGGGCGTCCGCTGCAGTCGTTTCCGGTGCTCGCGGTCGGCAAGGGGCGGCTCGGGTCGGTCGTCGCCGACGGCACGACCTACGTCGCGCCGCAGCCCGTCGGCGGAGAGGCCCCGAAGGATGGCGAGCCCGTCGCCGTGATTCCGCTCTACGCGCGTGGACAGGCGCTCGGTGCGATCGCGCTCTACAAGCTCTTCGACCAGAAGGCCGGGCTCTCCGAGCTCGACCGTCAGCTCTTCGGCCTGCTCGAGAGTCACGCCTCAACGGCGTTGCTCTCGTCCCGGCTGGTGCCCGAGTCCCCGTCCCAGTCGGGGACGAGCCCGGACCGGACCGATCGAATTTCGAATTGACGCGGATCCCGGCGCGCGCGGCGCCGGGATCGTGAGATCGAGGAACTTCACATGGCCGATCACCGGATCCTGATCGTCGAAGACAGTCCGACGATGCGACAGCTCCTCGTCTTCGCCCTGAAGCGGATGAAGGGCGTCCAGATCGTCGAGGCGCAGGACGGGATGGACGGCCTGCGCAAGGTCACGGGCGACCATTTCGACCTGGTCTTCGTCGACATCAACATGCCCGTGATGGACGGACTCAAGCTGATCAGCCTGATCCGCAGCGACACGACGCTGTCCGAGATGCCCATCTGCGTGATCACGACCGAAGGCGCCAAGGACGATCGCGAGCGCGCCATCGCCCTCGGCGCCAACGAGTATCTGACCAAGCCGATCCAGGCGAATCGGGTCCTCAGCATCGCTCGCGACCTGCTCAAGCTGCCGGCCTGAAGAGGGCTCGTCGCCGGCCGGCCCGCCGACGCTGGCGCCGGCATGCTATCGGTGTCATATGCCCTTCACGTCCCGGCGTTCCCGCTTCGTCCTCGCGTGGCTGCTCGTCGCGACGCTCTCGGCCTGCGGCTATCACAGCACGGTCGCGGGGGGCGGTGGGGCCTTCGGGCGCGCCGGGCAGCCGGAATCCGAACGTCCGCGGATTGCGATCATCGCCCTTCGGAGCGACTCGCCGGAGCCCTGGCTCGATCGGATCGTGACCGATTCCCTGCGCCGGGAGGTCGGTAGCCGAGCGCGATTTCGCCTCACGAACGAGCCCGAGCGCGCAGAGCTTCGGGTGCGGGGTCGGATCCGACCGCTCGAGACCACGAGCCGCAGCTTTTCGAGCTTCGTCGCAGCGCTCGAGTATTCGTTGACCCTCGAGCTCGATCTGGAGGTCGAGCTCGCTGGGGGCGACGTGATCAAGCTGGAGTCGCGGATGCTCTCGGAGACCGAGTCCTACCTCGCCAGCCCCGATATCGAGGTCACGCGTTCCAATCGCCTCGAGGCCCTGCGGCACCTCTCCGATCAGCTCGCGTCGCGGGTCGCCGATACGATCGAGCTCATCGACCGGCCGGTTCCGGCGAAGGCGGCGGGGGCGGGCGGATGAATCTCGCGAAGCTGACGGCCGAGCTGCGCCAGGGCAGGATCCGGCCGGCCTACCTCATCGCGGGCGAGGAGCCGCTCCTGCGCGACGCGGCGCTCGAGGCGATCGAAGCCAGCGTTCTCGCCGGGGTGCCGCGCGACTTCAACTTCGATCGGCTGGAGGCTGACTCCGCTTCCCCGGGCCGGCTCGCCGATTCGCTCGGGACGCTGCCTTTGATGGCGAGTCGGCGGCTCGTGGTCCTGCGCGAGGGCGAAGGCCGGGGCGCGGGCATCGACGAGGGGTGGGGCCGCGCGATCGAGCAGGCGCTGGGCGGAATCTCGGAGACGGCGACGGCGGTGCTCGTCGTGGTCGCTCGGAAGCTCGACCGGCGAAACCGCTGGATCAAGGCGTTCCGCGAGCCGGCGGTGGAGGTCGATTGCGCCGCACCGACGGCCGCGCGGGAGCTCGTCGAGTTCCTCGAGCGCGATGCCCGCCGGCTCGGCGTGCAGATCGCGAAGGACGCGGCGGAGCTGCTCTGCGAGCGGGTCGGGCCCCACCTGCTGCTCCTGCGCCGGGAGCTCGAGAAGCTCGAGCTCCACGTCGGCGCCCAGGGGCGGATCGATCGGGCTGCGGTCGCCGTCGCCGTGGCGAGCGTCGCGGAAGAGTCGATCTGGGAGCTCACCGATGCGATCGGCCAGGGCCGGACGGCGGACTCCGTCGCGAAGCTCGCTCAGATGCTGGGGCAGGGCGAAGCGTCGCAGGCGGTGCTCGGCGCGCTTGCCTCGCATTTCCGGCGGCTGCTGCGCGCCGGCCAGGGCGAGCCGATCAAGGGGCCGCCCTTCGTCGTGCGCAAGCTCGAGCAGCAGGCGCGGCGTTTCCCGCCTGCGCGCCTGCTCGGCTGCCTGCGCGCCATCCATCGGGCCGATGTCGAGTTGAAGGGGGCGGGTGTCCTGCGGCCCGAGCGTGCGCTGGAACAGCTCGTCATCCAGCTCGCCAGCTGATCCGCGGATCAGCCGAGGGCGTTGAGTCGCTTGGCGAGGCGTCCGACGCTGCGATCCGCCCGCTTGCGCGGGATCACACCCCGCGAGGACGCTCGCAGGATTTCGCGCTCGACCACCTTGAAGGCCTCGCCGGCCTCGGCGGCATTGCCCGCTTCGAGGGCATCGCGATACCGCTTCACGACGGTTCGCATCTTGCTTCGGATGTGCTGATTTCGCTTGCGACGGCGCTCGGATTGGCTGATTCGCTTGAGGGCGGACTTGTGGTTGGCCAACACCGGGCTCCTTGTTCGTGGGCGCGCATTTTACTCAGATGCATCCGTCGCGTCGAGGGCGATTCGCGGCCCACGCGCGGTCGAAAGATCGCCGACCCGAGGGGACGGCCTTCAGGGGCCACCTCCGCAAGCCGATAGCGCCTGCCGAATCCATCCGCCGGGAGGGCGCTTCGGTTGGTCCATCGACTCTGGCTCGTCGCCGTGCTCGCCGTCTGCGCGCTCGTCTGCTCTACGGCGGGAACGGCGCAGGAGGTCGACTCCTCGATCGCACCCGCCGCCGGATCGGCGGTCGTGACGGGCGACGTATCGGTGGTCGTTGCGGTCGAGCCGTCCGACGGGGCCCCCGCGCAGGAGGCACAGCCCGCGCCCGAGAAGCCCCGGGATCGTGTCCTCGAGGCCTGGCTCGAGGCCCCTCCGACACCTCAATCCCGTACGGCCGCCCTGCGCCGGCTCCGTCTGGAGTACGGCCTCGGCGACCTTCGCGCGCCGGCCTCGATCGTCCTCGAGACGGCCCGCGCGGAGGAATTCGAGAATGCCTCCGAGCTCGCCCGCGAGCTCGCCCCGCAGATGCCCGCCCTGCAATGGGCACGCATTCAGGATCTCTGGCGCGGGGGCGAGTCGGGCGCGGCCGTGAAGGCCTTCGGCGGGATGGTGTGGTCGCTCGGCGAGCAGCTCGATTCCCAGCTCTGGCTGCTCGGCAACGGGTTCCTGCTGGTCTGGATCGTCGCGTTGGTCTCGGCCTTCGCCTTCCTGATCCTGATGGGACTCAAGGCGTTTCCGCATGCGGCCCACGACCTCGGCGACGTGCTGTCGGTGCGCATGCCCGGCTTCGCGCGCACCGCGCTGCTCGCGTGCGTGATGTTCGTTCCGATCGTGCTCGGCGAAGGGCTCGCGGGGCTGGCGCTCCTCTCGTTCGCGATCGCGTTCTTCTACGCCAAGGGGCTCGAGAAGAGCGTGCTCTTGATGGCCGCGACGCTCTGGGTGGTGGCGCTCCATCCGCTGGCGCAATTGGCCTCGACCGCGGCGACGGTGGTCGAGCAGGATGCGATCGTCCGCAGCGCGTACGCGGTCGCGAAGAGCGTCGAGACACGCGCAGACGTCGAGCGGCTCGAAGCCGTCTTCGCCGAAGACCTGGTCGCCGCCCATGCGCTCGCCTATCGCGACCGTCGCCTCGATCTCGCGGAGCAGGCCGTTGAACGGCTGGATGTGATGGCCCGGGAATGGCCGACGGATGCCATCGTGCTCGCGAACCGCGCGACGCTCGAGATGCGCGCGGGGCGCGCGGACGCGGCGATCAACGGATTCAAGCGCGCAGCGGCGCAGTTCGACTCACCGACCCTGCTCTTCGACCTGAGCCAGGCCTACGCCACGCTCTTCCTCATGGAGGAATACGAGGCGACGCTCGCCCGGGCTCAGCGCATCGGCGATCGTGAGGTCCAGGCGCTCTCGAGTCTCTCCGATCCGAGACTCGTCGCCGATCTCGGATTTCCGACCCATATGCTGCGCGATCGACTGCGCGCGCGCGGCCTCGCCGGAGCGACCTCGATCCAGCTCCCCGAATGGATCGCGCCGGGGCGACTCGGGGAGGGTTGGATCGCGACGGGGCTCGCCTTCGGCGTCGTCGTTCTCTGCGCCGCGCTCTTCGGCGGACGCTACGACCGCTCGAGCAGCTGCGCGCGCTGCGGTACCCGCATCTGCAATCGCTGCGAAGAGACGGTCTGGAGCGAAGATCTGTGCGAGGGCTGCCACCACCTCTTCAAGAATCCCGAGGCGACCGATCCCAAGCTGCGCATGGCCAGGCTGCAGACGCTCGCGCGACGCGAGTCCCGGATCCAGCGATGGATCGGAATCGGCTCGCTCCTCGTCCCTGGGATCGCGGGTCTCGCGATGCGGCGCCCCGACCTGTCGCTGCTCGGTCTCGCGCTGTTCGCCTGGATCGTGATCTTCGTGCGTTGGCCGGCCGGCGTCATCGTCGATCCGCTCTGGTTCGGTGCGCTGGCCCCGCTCGGCTTCCTGTTCGCCGGCGGATTCACCGTCGTCGCCTACGTCGCGATCGTCGTCGGCAGTCTCGTCACGAGCCGGAATCGATAGGAGGACCCGATGGCGGTCGCGCTGCATGGCAACCTGCGGGACTTCGGTATCGCCGAGGTCTTCCAGCTGATCGGACAACAGCGCAAGACCGGCCTGCTCGTGGTCGGCGAGGGCAGCGACGCCGTCTTCCTCTCCTTCGACGAGGGCCGCGTCGTCGCCGGCGGAACGACCCTTCAGCAGGCCGAGGGGGGGGCGCTCGGATCCCAGCTCGTCCGTTCCGGCTACCTCACGCGCGACCAGCTCCGGGATCTGGTGAGCGAGAGCGCACGCTCGGCGCGTCCGCTCCCGGATCTGCTGCTGGCGAGCCGACGGCTCGACGCCGAATCCCTCGGCGAGGTCCAGGACCTCCTCACCCGCGAAACGGTCTTCGACATCATGCGCCGCAAGAGCGGCGAGTTTCACTTCTCCGCCGAGCCGATCGTCCACGATCTCCCGCCCGAGCGCCTGCTCGGCGCCGAGCAGATCCTGATGGACGGCCTGCGCATGCTCGACGAATGGCAGACGTTCGCGGCCGCCGTGCCCTCCGAAGAGGTGGTCTTCCGGCGTGTCGGAAGCCTCGAGTCCTCGCGGGCCTTCGCGGCGCAGGGCGGGGGGGACGATCGCTTCTCGCACGTCGAGCGCGTGCTCAAGCTGATCGATGGTCGGCTGAGCGTGCGGCGCGTCGTCGACCTCTCGCGCATCGGGACCTTCGAGGCGACACGGGTCCTCGCCGAGCTACGGCAGGCCGGCCTGATCGAGGTCGCGGCTTCGGAGATGCGCCGCGTACCCCGCCGATCCGTGAGCGCGCAGTCGATGCTTCCGTTGCTGCGGGCGGCGGCGGCCACCGCCGTCCCGTTCGGCCTCATGCTCGCGCTCGCCCTCGTGGCCCTCGATCGCTCGGGTCCGACGGGGGGGCTGCCCGGATCGCCGATTCCCGACCGGGTCATGCACCGCCTCGGCGCGGACGCAGAGGCCGAACTCGTGCGCCAGCTCGTCGATCTCCACGCATTCGAGACGGGCTCGTATCCGGATCGTCTCGAGGCCGTCGCCGGTCGGGCCAGCAAGCTCGATCGTTCGTTGACGTCGGCTCGGCTCGCTGAGTATTATTACGCCGTTCGCGACGACGAGGTGGTTCTCCTGGCGCCCCTGCGCTGAGACGTCTGCCGAGCCGAGCTGGCGCGCCCATCCGGGGCGGGTCGACGCAGGGTCGTTCGCGCGACCGAGGAGCAGCCGGCTGGCACAGGACCACGACGCATCCCAGGAAAGTCTCTCCTTCGACGACAATTCGATGGCCGTCGCCCTGTACGGAGACGGTGAGCAGACCCTGCGACTGCTCGAGAGATCGCTCGGGGTCGAGATCCACGCGCGCGGCAACGAGATCCGCATCAAGGGGCCCGACACGAAGCCGGCGTTGGCGCGACGTGTGCTCGAGGAGCTCTATCAGCTGCTGAAGTCCGGGCAGGGCGTTCGGGGGCAGGACGTCCGCCACGTCATTCGCATGCTGAGCGACGAGCCCGAGGTCCAGCTGAAGGACGTCTACGAGAACATCCTGCGCGGCTCGCTCAAGACGATCCGGGCGAAGAATCTCGCGCAGCGGCGTTATGTCGACCTGATCCAGAAATACGACATCGCGATCGCCGTCGGACCGGCGGGGACGGGCAAGACCTATCTCGCCATGGCGATGGCGATCGCGGCGCTGAATCGCCGCGAGATCTCGCGCATCATCCTGACGCGGCCGGCGGTCGAGGCGGGCGAACGGCTCGGATTCCTGCCGGGCGACCTCGCGGAGAAGGTCGATCCGTACATGCGCCCGCTCTACGACGCGCTCCGCGACATGATGGACGTCGAGAAGGCCGGGCGGCTGATCGAGCGCGGGACGATCGAAGTCGCACCGCTCGCCTTCATGCGCGGCCGCACGCTCAACGATTCGTTCGTGATCCTCGACGAAGCGCAGAATACGACCGGCGAGCAGATGAAGATGTTCCTGACGCGGCTCGGCGACAACTCGAAGGCCGTGATCACCGGCGACGTCACCCAGATCGACCTCCCGTCCGGGACCGAGAGCGGTCTCGTCGAGGCGGCGCGCGTGCTCCGGGACGTGCGCGGAATCGGCATCATGGAGTTCGCGGCGACCGACGTCGTACGGCATCCGCTCGTCCAGTCGATCATCCAGGCTTATGCCAAAGCGGCGGAAGTGAAGGCGGGGGAAGCCAGGGCCGGAGAGGCCCGGGCGCTCGACGGGCGCGCCGCGGCGTCCGGCCGTCGATCTCCGTCGCCGGCGCCTCGCGAAGGCGAAGTGGGCCGCGGAGACGGCGGATGAGCGTATTGATTTCCGGGCCGCCCGAGGCGGTCCGGGGGTCGGTCCGGGGCGGCAGGCAGCGGGCGAAGGTGGACCTGGCCCGGCTGCGCCGACGGGCCGTAGCGATCCTGAAAGCGGCCGGTCAGGCGCGCGCGGAGCTCTCGGTCGCCCTCGTCGACGATGCTGCAATCGGTGCGCTCAATGCGCAGTACCGCGGCAAGCCGAGGCCGACGGACGTGCTCTCGTTCTCGCTCGTCGAGGGGGCGTTCGCGGATCGCCGCGGGCAGCTCCTCGGCGACGTCGTGATCAGCGTCGACACCGCTGCGCGTCAGGCGCGCGAGCGCCGCCGCAGCCTCGACGACACCGTCGCGAAGCTGCTCGTCCACGGCGTGCTCCACCTGCTCGGCCACGACCACGAAGCGGACGACGAGGCGCGCCGCATGCGCGCCGAGGAGCGCCGGATCTGGCGGGTACTCGCGCGGTGAGCGCTCGATCTCCGGGAAGGCGGCGGTTCGCGCTCGCGCTCTACGCGCTCTCGACCCTGCTTTCGTTCCCCCACGAGATTCCGCTCGTCGGCGCCTTCGATTTCGGTCTTCTCTTCGCGTGGCTCGGACCGGCGGCCCTCGTCGTCGGGCTCGACGGCCTGTCGCCGCGCGCCGCCGCGCGCGCGGGCTTTCTCGCGAGCCTTGCGGCCCATGTCGTGCTCTTCCACTGGTTCATCGTCGTCACCATCGGCTACGGCGGCATGCCCCTCGCGCTCGGCCTGCTCTCGCCGCTGCTCCCCGCCTACTGGGTCGCGCAGTTCGGCGCGCTCTTCGCGGCGCTCTGGGCGCGGCTGGCCCATCGGCCCGGCGCGGCTGCGATGGGGGCCTGCGCCTGGGTCGCCGTCGACTGGCTGCGGGGCTGGTTCCTCGGCGGATTCCCCTGGGCCACGCTCGGTTATGCGCTGCATCGCGACGTGCCGCTGCTCGCGTGGACCCGTTACGGCGGCGTGTACGCGCTCTCGTTCGTCGCCGCGGGCGTCGGCATCGCGCTCGGTCTCTCGATCCTGCGTCTGCGTGGCGGGCGAGGGGGCGTCGGGCGTGCGGCGGCGGCGCTCGCGGCATGCGTGCTCGCGGTGCATGTCGTCGGCGCGCTGCTGCCGGCGCCACGCGATCCCGATGCCGCGCGGATCCGTATTGCTGCGATCCAGGGAAACATCGACCAGGGCGAGAAATGGGATGCGGCACACCGCGAGCGCATACTCGAGATCTACCTGCGGCTCTCCGACGCCGCAGCGGAGCAGGGCGCGGACTGGATCGTCTGGCCCGAGACGGCGATCCCGGGATCGCTCGAGTGGGATCCCGGGATCCGACGCCGGATCGCCGCTCTCGCCGAGCGGACGGATGCGCTGCTCGTCCTCGGCGGCATGGGGATCGAGTTCGAGGCGGGAAACGACGGCCCGAGCGCCTACTACGACAGTGCCTTCGTGGTCGGCCCGGACGGTGCGATCCAGAGCCGCTACGACAAGACGCAGCTCGTCCCGTTCGGCGAGTTCGTCCCGCTGCGCGGGCTGCTCGGCCGCGTCTTCCACTCCCTCGCCCGCGGTCTGTCGCCGAACGACGTCACGCCGGGGGCCGCGCCGCGGGCCCTCGAGCTGGCGTCGGCCGATCCGGCGGCGCCGCCGCTCCGGGTCGGGGTGCCGATCTGCTACGAGCTGCTCTTTCCCGATCTCGTGCGGCGATTCGCAGCGGACGGCGCCGGCGTCCTGCTCGCCGTGACCAACGATGCCTGGTACGGTCGGACCGGCGCCCCCCACCAGTTCCTCGCGATGACGGCGATGCGTTCGGCCGAGACGGGCCGGCATACGGTGCGGGCCGCGAACACGGGCATCTCGGCGATCATCGACGACCGGGGCCGGGTGCTCGAGCGGAGTGCGCTCTTCGAGGAGGCGGTGATCGTCGCGGACGTGCCGGTCTTCCGGTCGGCGCCAGCGACTTTCTACGCGCGATTCGGCGACGTCTTCGCCGGGAGCTGTATCCTCGGCGCCCTCGCAGGCCTGCTGGGGGATCGACTCCGGTCGCGTTCGAGAAGGGGATGAACGGCAATGAGCGGTGAGAAACGCGTCGCGCTGGACATGAGCGAGCTCTCGGAGCGCATCCGCGCGCTGCGCCGGCGCTTCGACGAGTTCCGGGGGCGTCTTTGACTTCTCAGCCCTGCGCGCCCAGCACGAAGAACTCGAGGTCGCCCTCTCGCGCCCCGACCTCTGGGACGATCCCAAGGCGGCCCAGGACCTCGGCCGCCGCAAGAACGCCGTCGAGCGCGAGCTCGCCCTGCACGATCGCGTCGAGAAGGCGATCGAGGAGGCCGACGTCCTGCTCGAACTCGCGCGCGAAGCGGACGACACGGACGTCCTCGGCGAGGTCGCCGAGAAATGCGACGAGGTCGACGGGATCCTCGAGGAGGCCGAGCTCCAGCAGCTGCTCGGCGGCGAATACGATGCGGGCAACGTCCTGCTCTCCATCAACTCGGGCGCGGGTGGAACGGATGCCTGCGACTGGGCCGAGATGCTGCTGCGGATGTATCTGCGCTGGGCCGAGCGCCATGGATTCGAGACCGAGATTCTCGACATCCAGGCGGGCGAGGAGGCGGGCATTCGCGGGGTCACGCTGCGCATCGCGGGCGAATACGCCTACGGCTACCTGAACTCCGAACAGGGGGTCCACCGCCTGGTCCGCATCTCGCCCTTCGACTCGAATGCCCGCCGGCACACGGCGTTCGCGAGCGTCACGGCCGTCCCCGAGATCGACGACGCCGTCGAGGTCGAGATCGACGAGGGCGACCTGCGCATCGACACCTATCGCGCGAGCGGCGCCGGCGGCCAGCACGTCAACAAGACGGAGTCCGCTGTCCGCCTCACCCATCTGCCGACCGGCGTCGTCGCCGCCTGCCAGGCCGAGCGCTCGCAGCACAAGAACAAGGCCCAGGCGATGAAGATGTTGCGCGCGAAGCTCTTCGAGCTCGAGCGCCGCAAGCAGGCGGAGAAGCTCGAGGCGCTGACGGGCGAAAAACGCGAGATCGGATTCGGCAGCCAGATCCGTTCGTACACGCTCCATCCGCAGCAGCGCGCAAAGGACCATCGGACCGATCTCGAGATCGGGAACGTCGAGGCCGTCCTCGACGGCGACCTCGACGCCTTCATCCGCGCGACCCTGCTCGCGCAGTCCGCGCAGCTGCGGCCGAACCGGGGCGGGGAGTAGGCGTGGAAGCGATCCAGGCGAGTCTGGTCGGATGGCTCGGAACGCTGGGCGGAGGTGTGGCGGTGACGTTCATCGTCCTGCTCGCGCTAGGCATCGTCGCGATGACGCTCTTGTATGTCGGCTCGGCCCTGCTCGTGCTCGACCGTTTCGCGCGCGCGGCCCGGGGGATCATCGGCCCGGCCGTCGCCGGGCTCTGCGTCACAGGATTCGTCGCCCTGCTCGCGACCCTCGAGAACCATCCGCCCGATTCGGTCTACAGCTGGGACGAGTGGCGCGGGGACTTCCTGCGACAGCTCGGGATCGGGATCGCGGCGTGTGCGCTCTTCCTCGGCGCGGTCGCCGCGGCGACGCGACATCTCTCGCAGTCGACGCTCGGACGCGTCGTGTCCGGGATCGTCGCGCTGGCCGCGGGGCTCGCCGTCGCCGAGCTCGGTCACGCGATCCCGGTTGCGGCGGTCGCCGCCGTCGCGGCCCTCGTCGCCCTCGGT
>CAZFKD010000064.1:8295-12816 GCA_964519695.1 uncultured Spirochaetaceae bacterium | reverse complement strand
GGGGCGGGCGAGCCAATCGCGCTCGAGGAGCTTCTTTTCGCGTGTGAGGCGGATACGCTTCGCAGCCAGCAGCGCGAGCGCCCAGGCCGAGACGAAGCTGATCGCGTACGGGACCCAGCCGCGCTCGACGAAGAGCTCGGCGATCCGGGACCACGGCGCGAGCCGAAGCGCGGCGTAGAAGAGCAGTGTCGCGAGCAGCGCGAAGCCCGCGGCCGGGACGACCGAGACATCGCCCGGCGCCGCCGCCGTCGCGCCCCCGTTGGCGAACGTCCCCTCGATCCGCGGGGCCTCTTCATCGGCCGAGAGCAGCGCCGAGCGACCGCAGCGGGCACAGCGCTGCCAGGCGCCGCCCGCCTGGCGCTCCATCCCGTCGGCACCGCAATGCGGACAGCCGTCCATGCTCACCCCCTCCCCGCAGCCGTCCCCGGACGATCCGCTCCCGAGAACGCCGCGGACCCGCCGATGCACATCGTCGACGACCGGGCGCCAAGCCTAGTCGCTCGCCGCATCGCCTGCCTCCGCTGCTAGCCTCGGCGCATGCTCTCGCGAAACGGTCCCGCGCTCGGTCGCGATCAGCTGCTGCGCGTGCTCGCCCTGCCGAAAGACGCCTCCGCGATCGCGATCCGGTCGGCGTCGCAGCGCCTCGCCACGCTTCTCGAACAGCGCCGTGCAGCCTTCGGCTCCGAGGCCACGGCGGAATCCGAAGCCCTCGCGCACGAGCTCGAAGACCTTCGCCGCAGCACGGTCTGGTGGACGTCCGAGCGTGCGGAGTCGACGACTTCGCTCGCCGGCTGGCAGCGCTTCGCGCCCGGCCTCGGACTCGTGGCCGTCGTCTCGGTCTTCGCCGGGCTCGTGCTCTGGACGGCCGGCTTCCGGCTCGGCCGGGTCGAGCGCGGCCCCGAGCCCGCGCTCTATGCGGCCCGAGCCGTCGTCTTCATCGACGGCGAGCTCGGCGACGCAACCCTGCGCGTCTTCGACGCCGACCGCAGCGAGGTGCTCGCGGAGCAGCGGGCCGAACGGGCGCGCATCGAGCTCGAGCCCGGACGTTATGCGTTCGAGGTCCGGCGCGCGGATTGTCCGGAGCCCTGGACGCGGTCCGTCTTTCTCGAGCCGGAAAGCAGCCATCGCTTCGCGCCCGAGATCTGCGTCGGCCAGGGCGAGCTGGTCGTGCGTTCCAATAGCGCGCAGGACCGGCTCCGCATCGACGACCTCGACGTCGGCCCGACCGGCAACCGGCCTCACCGGCTGCCCGTCGGCGAGCACACGGTCCGGGTAGACAAGGCCGGCTTCCGCCCGTTCGAAGCGCGCGTTCGAATCCTGCCCGAGACCGTCGTCGAGCTGCAGGCGGACCTGACGCCGATCGGAGGCGATGGCGTTCCGGCAGGCCGCCCCCTCCCGGTGCAGCGGGTCGCGCCGAATCTCCCTCCCATGGCCGCCGCCGCCGAGGCGTTTTCCCCGGAAGAGCTGCGGGGCGGGCTCGGTGCACCACCGATCGAGCCCCTGAAGCTCGCGCCGGCGGATCTCGGCTTGCCCCGGCGCGGCGATTTCCTCGCGCGCGAGGGCCTGCCGGCGATGCCCGACGGCGGATCGACGGCCTGGCACGATCGTGTCGCCGGCGAGCTCCGGGCGCGCTTCGACCGCGACGGCTCGGGCGAGATCGATACCCTCGCCGAGAGCGAGGCCATCCCCTGCCCGGTCTGGCTCGAGATCGAGCGCGACTTTGATCGCGGCGGTCTCGGTCTCTCGCTGGCGCACTATTTCGGGTTCGACGGCAGCGATTGGCATCCGGGGGCGCTCGCCGTCGCCCGCGCCCATCGCAGCGCCGTCTACGCCAAGATGCGCGAATGCGGGCTCGATCCCTGAATCGCCGCGTCGCGGCCCGCCGAGCGTCCCGGGCCCATCGCCGAGTCATTCGTGCGCCGTTCCCCCGGCATTCCGACAGGAAAACTCGGGTTTCTCCCGGATTCGCCCAGTCCAGCGCCTGCGTAGTCTTCCGATACGGATGCAAGGGAAACCGGAGCCCAATCGGTGGAACCGGTGACGAGAAACGACAGGGAAGCAGGGGGGAACGAAATGGTCAGTATCGTGGTGGCCGACGATCACAAGATCGTGCGGGAAGGCCTGATCCGATTGCTCGAGGCCCGGGAAGATTTCACGGTGATCGGCGAGGCCTCGAACGGCGAAGAAGCGGTGGCGATGGTGATGGAGCGGCGACCCGACGTCGTCCTCATGGACATCAACATGCCGAAGCTCTCCGGGATCGACGCCACGCGCCAGCTCGGCAAGGCCGGCTGTACCAGCAAGATCCTCGTCCTCTCGATGCACGAGAGCCGCGCCTATGTCGAGGAGGTGCTGCGTGCCGGGGCCTCGGGCTACGTCGTCAAGAATTCCGCCTCCAAGGACGTCCACAACGCGATCGACGCCGTCCGCGCCGGGGCTTCATATCTCTCGCCCGCGATCACCCAGCAGGTCGTCGACGCCATCGCCCGGCCGGGCGATGGCGGGCCGTCGGGCATCTCGATGCTGACGGACCGCGAACGTGAGGTCCTGAAGCTGATCGCCGAGGGACTCTCGTCGAAGGAGATCGCGTCGGATCTGGGCGTCTCGCTGAAGACGGTCGACTCCCATCGTTCCAACCTGATGGAGAAGCTCGACATCCACAAGGTCTCGGGTCTGGTCCGCTTCGCGATCCGGGCGGGCATGGTCGAAGCCTGAGCGGGACCCGCCGGTCGGTCCCGTCCCGGACGGCCGACCGCGCCCGTGTCGAACGTCACAAACACGAACGCCTCGGAGCGATCGGCTCCGAGGCGTTCGTGCTTTCGAACCCCCGTCGGATCAGAGCGGAGGCGCGGGACGCTCCAGGACCTGCGGCCCGTGGACCATGCGGTCGACGTGGTGGCCCATCAGCTCCCGGCGATCGAGGAGCGCTTCGGCGAGCTCCTCGACCGTGCTCCAGACCGGATCGAGCAGGCGTTCGGCCTCCTCGCAGTAGGCGACGTAGAACTCTTCCGCCGGACGCGACAGGCCGAGCAGCTTCGCCATCCGCGCCAGATCCTCCCGCCCACGGCGGGCGGAAGCGAGCCAGCGCTCCCAGACCAGCTCCCCCTCGGCGTCGATCCCGACGAAACGACCGCGCCGGATCGCGCTGCGCTCCGCGCCGACCCCGGCGTAGGCGAAGACGCCGTGGGCATCGATGAGCTTTTCGGGCACGACGCCCACCTGCTCGCCGCGCCGGCGCCCGGCCGGGGGGCGACAGTCGATCGGGAGCGGCATCCCCGAGAACGTCACGACCTCACCCGTCACCGCGACGGGATCGATGAGCGCATGCTTGAGAACGTTCGGGCCGTACAGGATCTCGCAGATCGTCGCCCGCCCGGCTTCCCGGTAGGCCACGCGCGCGAGCGCATTGGTCGCCATGAATCCCCCTCGCTGGTGCCTGTCGCTATCGGCGCATGCGCCCGGAAATTGAGCATTTTCAAGGACTCCGGCGCGCCTCTGCACAGGATCCGCCGCAGCGCGGGGCCCTGCCGTATGGCAGGATCCTGCGCCATGGCCGATCGCGCGCCCCGTCCGGATTGCCTCCACTGCCGCCACTATTTCGTGACCTGGGACGTCCAGCAGCCACGCGGCTGCCGCGCCTACGCGTTCAAGTCGAGCGAGCTGCCCTCGTCCGTCGTCTTCAGCTCGTCGGGCGAGCCCTGCCGGCTCTACGAGCGGAAGCCCGGCCATCGCCCGCCCCCGAAGCCGGCGCGTTGAGCGGGATCGCCGCCACGGGGAACCCGCGTCGGCGGGATCGGTCCGTCCCGCCCGGCGACGCGATTCAGCGCCCGCGCAGGCAGCGCGCGAGGATCTCCTCGCGGTCCGACGAGCCGCTCTCGTCCTCGATCTCGCGGCAACGCCGCAGCAGTCGGCCGAACTCGGGGCCCGGCAAGACGCCCCGCGCGACGAGATCGGCGGCGACGACGACCGCGGCTCTCGGTCCCTCGCCGACGCCCGCCGATTCGGCGGCGGCGAGGAAGATCGGGCCGGCCTCGAATCGCCCGGCGAGGGCCTCGGGCGTCGTGCGTCCGAGATGGTGCGCGTGCCAGCCGCTCGAGCTGGACGAGCGTCGCGCCGCCCGAGGCGAGCCTGCGCGCGAGTCGACGATAGGCGCGCGCCCCCGACCCCTGGGTCACGAGCTGCGAAGGCGCGAGGTGCTGCGCGACGAGGGCGGCGACGTTCCGCACGACGCGCTCGGGAAAGCGGAGCTGGGCGAGCCATGCCCGCGTCCGGCGCGCGCTCGCCGCCTCGTGGGCGATCGACCGGATGCGCGGTCCATCGACCGAGGTCGTCTCCGGCTTGCCGAGATCGTGGCAGAGCGCGGCGAGCATCAGGATCTCGGCTTCGCGCGCTTCGAGCGCGTACGCAATCTCGCGGGCGCGATCGAGGACCATCAGGGTATGCACGAAGACGTCGCCCTCTGGATGCCAGATCGGATCCTGCGGGACACCGACGAGCCGCGCGATCGGCGGCAGGACGTCG
>CAZFKD010000064.1:0-8285 GCA_964519695.1 uncultured Spirochaetaceae bacterium | reverse complement strand
AGCTCGGCGAGCAGAGCGAAGGCCCGCGCAGGGCGAGCCGCATCGAGCAGGATCCGCCGCAGCTCGCCGCTGACCCGCTCGAGCGCAACGGACTCGAAGGCGAGTCCGCGACAGATCGCGCGAAGCTCCGGATCGGGCGACGCCTCGAGCGCCGCGGCGAGCCGGACCACGCGCAACAATCGGAGCGGATCGGCTGCGAAGGTCGCGGCGTCGACCACGCGCAGGCGCCCGGCCGCCAGGTCGCCCTGCCCGTCGTAGGGATCGATCAGGGCCTGGGACAACGGATCCCAGCCGATCGCATTGAGCCGCAGGTCGCGATGGCGAGCGGCGGCGCGAAACGCGTCGATCAGGGATTCGGGGCACTCTGGATGATAGGCGTCCGCGCCGCTGCGCGGATACGCGAGATCCAGTCCATCGCGACTCCGCCGCCAGATCGGGAATCGACGGCCCACCCGCGGCGAGAAACCGAAGCCTGCGAGGAGCGGCTCGACCGCGGTCTCGGCGAGGCCGAACACCTCGAGGTCGAGATCATGGGAGGTCTTGCCGCGCAGCGCGTCGCGAACGAAGCCCCCGACGACGACGATGCGCCCGCCCGCGGCCTCGATGCGCCGCGCGAGCGCGGGGACGGGGGAATCCGCCGGCAGCTGGGGCCGGCCCGGAGTCAAACGATCTCGTCCTCGTCGACCGCCTTCTTGCAGATCGGGTGGGGCGAGAACTCGGGCCCACCGTGCCAGCCGGGAATCCGGGCTGCCTCGGCGAGCCAGGAATCCGCGATCGATTCGTCGACCGCGACGTCGTTGTTGTCGAATCCTTCCGTGATCGACTCCCAGAGCTCGCGGCCCCCGCTTTCCCACCATTCGCGGCCGGGATTCTCGAAGTCGATGGCGAGCTTGATCATGGCTTGCTTCCCCTGCTGCTGCGCACGGCGGCCGTGCGTTTCGATTCCTTCGATCGGTCGGTGCCCGTCGGCGCCGATGTTCGGGTCGTCCGAGGTCGCCAACCGAAGCGTTCGAGATCGATCCGACCGTCCGGGCCAACGCCGACGCCTTCGGCTTCGAGGCGCGCGCGCTGAAAGCCCTCGATCCCCGACGGCTCACGCACGCTGATCCGACCCGACGCAGCGACCACCCGATGCCACGGCACGTCCGAGTCGACCGCGAGGGCGTGCAGTGCATAGCCCACCTGTCTTGCCGCCCGCGGCATTCCGGCGAGCGCGGCGATCTGTCCGTAGGACCCCACGCGGCCGGCCGGGATCCGCCGGACCACCCGATAGACGGGCTCCCAACCCGACACGCTCCCCGACTTCACGCCGCACCTTCGAGGCGCTCCACCAGCCCCGAATGCCGCAGCAGTGCCTCCGGCGACGGCGCCCGCCCACGGAACGCCCGAAAGACCTGCATCGGCGCCACACCCCCGCCCGAAGCGAGCACCGTGTCGCGGAAGCGCCGTCCCGTCTCCGCGAGCGCGCAGGCGTCCTCGAGCCCGGCCTCCTCGAAGGCCGAGAATGCGTCCGCCGAGAGCACCTCGGCCCATTTGTAGCTGTAGTAGCCCGCCGCATAACCCCCGGCGAAGATGTGCCCGAAGCTGCAGAGGAAGCGGTCCTCCGCGAGCGGCGGCATCACCGTGGTCCGCGCCGCGACCTCGGCCTGCAGGGCGAAGATGCGCTCGCGCTCGCTCACGCTCGGGTCGCGGTGGAGCGCGAGATCGAGCATCGCGAAGTAGAGCTGGCGCAGCATGAAGGTCCCGGCCCGGAACGTGCGCGCCCGCGAGATCTTCTCGAAGAGCGCGTCCGGGAGCGGCTCGCCCGTCACGACGTGGCGCGACAGCCCGCGCAGCGTCTCGCGGTGATAGCACCAGTTTTCCATGAACTGACTCGGCAGCTCGACGGCGTCCCACTCGATGTTGCGGATGCCCGAGGCCATGCCGTGATCGACGCGGGTCAGCATGTGCTGGAGGCCGTGGCCGAACTCGTGGAAGAGCGTCAGGACCTCGTCGAAGGACATCAGCGAGGGGGCGTCGCCGACCGGGGGCGACTGATTGCAGACGAGATAGGCGACCGGAAGACGCAGCACGTTCTCGCGGGCGCGCCGCGTCCGGCCGATGCAATCGTCCATCCACGCCCCGCCCCGCTTGTCGCCGGGCCGGCTGTACGGATCGAGGAAGAAGGCCGCGATCGGATCGCCGCCGGTGTCGCGCACGCGGAAGAAACGCACGTCGGGATGCCAGACGGGAGTCTCGCCGTCGGCCGCGACGATCTCGACCTCGAAGAGCCGCTTCGCGAGCGCGAAGAGCCCCTCGAGCACCCGCGGCAACGGGAAATACGGCCGCAGCTCCTCCTCCGAATAGTCGAAGCGCTGCTCGCGCAGGCGCTCTGACCAATACGGCACGTCCCACAGCTCGACGGGCTCCCGCTGCCCGTGCTCGGCCGCAAACGCCTGCACGCTCGCGAGATCGGCCTGCGCCCCGGGAATCGCCGCGCGGCGCAGACGCTCCAGCAGATCGTCGACGGCGGCGAGGCTCGGGGCCATCTTCGCGTCGAGGGAGAGCGCCGCATAGCTCTCGAAGCCGAGCAGACCCGCCATCTCCTGGCGGAGGGCGAGGATCTGCTCGAGCACGGGCGTATTGTCGAGCTCGCCCGACGACGCGCGTCCGAGGTTGGCGCGATAGAGGCGCTCCCGGAGCGGGCGGCAGGCACCGTGCTCGAGGAAGGGGATCAGGACGGGCGCATCGAGACTGAGCCGCCAGGGACCCGCCTCGGCCGTCGCATCGGCCTCGCCATGCGCGCGAGCGTTCTGCGCGGCGAGCGCCCGCAGGCTCGGCGGCGTCCCTTCCATCTCGGCGGGATCGCGCACGAGGATCGAGAAGGCGCGTGTCGCGTCGAGTACGTGGTTGTTGAAACGGGTCCCGAGCTGGGCGAGCTCGGCCTGGATCGCGTTGAAACGTTCGCGCTGCGCGGCGGCGAGACCGACGCCCGAATGGCGCGCGTCGCGCAGCAGGCAGTCGACGATCCGCTGCTGCGTCGGATCGAGCGCGGCGAAGCCGTCGCCTCCGCGCAGGCGCTCGAGGCCGGCAAAGATCGCCGGACTCTGGGCCTGGCGCAGGCCGAAGGCGATGACCTCGCCCTGAACGCTCTCGTGGGCCGTGCGCAGCGCGTCGCTGTTGCGGACGGCGAGCATGTGGCTCACGAGGCCAAAGGCGTAGCCCAGCCGCTCGTTCATGCGTTCGAGGGGAACGATCAAGCCGTCCCAGGTCGGCTCGACGCGCGATTCGAGGGCGTCGAGCGCTTCGGCGAGCTCCCCGAGCAGCCGCCGGACGTCGGGTACGACCTGCCCAGCGTCGAAGAGATCGAAGCGCGGCAGCGCTCCGCAGCCCAGCAGCGGACCCGCTTCGATTTGCTCCGGCCCCTTCGTCACGCGCACAGCCTCCCCGCGACCGGTCCGCGAGCGGACCGCGGGCGGACCTTAGCGCGGACCGCGGTGCGAGACGTCTTCGACGAAGATCGGCCGGCCCTGCTCGTCCCATGCGGCGAGGGGAGATCGGCGCGCGCGGGCGAAGCCCGCAGCGCGCGGGGTCGTGGCGGAGCGCCTTGTCCAGGAGTCGGTCTCGCGCCAGATCCGCACGAGCTCGTATAGCGTCCAGCCGACGCAGGCGATGCCCAGCACGTACACCATCGGATCGACACCTCGGGCGCCCGGACGCGGGCCGCTGTCGATGGGTGGTCGTCGATCGCGACTTCTCGCGCGGCCGTCGCCGGCGGAGCGTGCGACGGCGCCGGATTGCATCCGTTCTGCGCAAGCCCCGGTTCCCGGCGCCGATCCGCTGCACGGCCATTGCGGATCCGGATGCAGAAACCGAGCCCGACACGGACCCGGCTGCCGATTCATCGACGCCGGCGCCCACACCGGCGCCGACTAACGCGCCGAGCCGCCATCGAGCCGGAAGGACCCGTCGCTCGCCGCTTCGCCGAGGCAATCCCGATCGTCATGGCGCGGATCGTTGACATGGCTCGATACGACGCGCGCGGCGAGCGATCCCTCGGGCGCCGGGACCAGCAGCCCTTTCAAGACCTCCTGCGGACTCCCGGGATCGAGCCAGACGGGCCAGCTCGCCGGCGGGAGCAGGACGGGCATGCGTGCGTGGATCGCCTCGAGGTCGCCGTTCGCTTCGGTCGTGAGGACGGTGCAGGAGTCGACGACCGGACCGCGCTCGGCCGCCCAGTGCTCATGGAGACCGGCGAGGGCGAGCAGGCCGCCGGCGCGCGGATGCAGCCAGTGGGCGCGATGTCCCTGCTGGCGCGGCGTCCATTCATAGAACCCGTCGGCCACGACGAGGCAGCGCCGGCGGTTGAAGGCGGAGCGGAAGGAAGGCTTCTCGGCGACCGTCTCCGAACGGGCATTGAAGAGCTTGCCGCCCATCGCCGGATCCTTCGCCCAGGCGGGCACGAGACCCCAGCTCTTCCACGCGAAACGCCGCTCGCCCGTCTCGTCGCGCAACACCGTCAACACGGGCTGCGAGGGGGCGATGTTGTAGCGGGGCCGCAGCGGCCTGCCATCGGGGCCGGTGAGCCCATTCGCCCCGGCCCCATCGTCGGGCTCGAGGGGCCCGACGCCGAAATGGCGGGCGATCTCGTCGGCCGAGCGCGTCAACGTCATCCGACCACACATCGCTGGACCTCCCCGAGCGCGGCCCCGGGCCACCGGATGCCACGAAAGGGAAAAACTTATTCCGCGGGTGCGAGGGTCTGCAGACCAGAGCGGTCGCAGCCGCGCTCGGAGCGACACGCAAGCGCTCGGCGAAGCCCCCGGATCGCAACCCGGATCGGCGCAGTCCCCCGGGCTGACCCGGCCATGATCCACGCGGCGCACGATTCTTGCTTTCGTGCTCGCCATGCCGCGTGACGAGATCCAGGGCCTCGCCTTCCTGCTCGGGCTCCTGCTCGCCTTCTACTTCCTGACGCCCTTCCTCGAGCTCACGCCCCTCCGCTGAGCGCGCTTCGGGCGTGCATGCTCGCCGCTGCGCGCGGGCGATCGATCCGGCTTGCGCGCCGGATCCCGCTTCGTTGCCGACTGCAGGGGCGACCTCGAGTTCGGCTTCAGCGCCGGGCCGACGGGCCTCGCCGCTCCCGGTCGACCCGAGACCCGCGCCTTCTGGAGCCCGATCACGGGACGCCGAGTCGATGGGCGCCGCGGCTCGCGCTTCGCGCTCGTCAGCCGCGCGACATGGGCGAGCAGCACCGCTCGCTCCTCCGCATCGAGGGGCCGCGCCTCGCCGACCGCGAGCTGGCCGAGGCGGAGCGGTCCGACCCGCTCGCGGACCAGGCGCCGGACGGGAAATCCGAGGATCAGCAGGCTGCGCCGGATCTGGCGATTTCGCCCCTCGACGAGGGTGAGCGAAAACGTCGAGGTCTGCGTCTTCGGATCGATCCGGACGTCGTCGACCCGCCCGGGCGCCGTGCGTCCTTCTTCGAGATCGACGCCCTTCTCGAGTCGCGCAATCGCCTTCGCGTCGATCGCGCCCTTGACGTTGACGCGGTATTCGCGCTCGCTCCCGAGCGAGGGATGCAGCATCGCGAAGGCGGTCTCGCCGTCGTTCGTGAGGAGCAGCAGCCCGGAGGTCTCGACGTCGAGCCGGCCGACCGGAAAAACGCGCCCGAGCTTGCGCGGCAGCAGGTCCAGCACGGTCCGCCGCCCCGAATCGTCCCGGACCGTCGTCACGACGCCACGCGGCTTGTTCACGATCCAGTAGACCGGCCGATCCGAGAGCACGCGTTCTCCGTCGAGCCGGATGTCGTCGACCCCCGGTCGCGCACGGCCGCCGAGCTCGGCGATCTCGCCGTTGACGGTGACCCGGCCCTCTGCGACGAGAGTCTCGACCTCGCGACGCGATCCGAAGCCCGCGCTGGCGAGCAGCCGCTGCAGCCGCACGGGCTCGCCGGCGCTCTCGAGTCGGCGCTCGAGCTTCGCCGGCTTCGCTGCCGGCGGCTCCGGGCGCGCGACGGCGCGGGCGCCGCGGGCCGATACCGACTTCGGCGTTGCGTCGCCAGAACCGACGCGCGCCGGGGCTTTCGGCTTCGCCTTGCGGACGTGCCGGGGCGATTCGCCGTGGGCCATGGGATCAGTCCTCCCGCTCTTCCTCGTCGCCGTCGGCGAGCGGCGGGAAATCATCCGCATCGTCTTCGTCGGCGAGCAGCGCGCAATCGTCCACGGCGTCGGCTTCGATCGAGGCGCGGGTCCCGGCCGCCGTGAAGAGCGAACGCGGAGCCGGAAGATCCTCGTGTCGAAGGACGAGCTCCGGTTCGCCGAAGTCCGGAGGATCCGAAGAAGCCGCCTCGAAGTCCGCAGCGGGATCGGCGCCGAGATCGGACTCGGGATCGGCGGACTCTCCTGCGTTCTCCGCGCCGGGCTCGGCCGCCGTGCGTTCGATCAGGCCCTGCTCGCGCGCGAGCTCGTCGAGCTCGCGCAGGGTCGGCAGGTTCTTCAGGCTCTCGAGACCGAAGATCTCGAGGAAGCGCCGGGTCGTCCCGTAGAGCATCGGACGCCCCGGAACCTCGCGCTGACCCGCGATCCGGATCAGATGCCGCTCGAGCAGGCTCTTGACGGTCGCGCCGGCATCGACGCCACGCACGTCCTCGATTTCCGCCCGGGTCACCGGCTGGCGATAGGCGATGATCGCGAGCGTCTCGAGCGCCGCCTGCGAGAGCCGCAGCGCCCGCTCCTTCTGGAGCTTCTGCAGGTAGCCCGAGAACTCCGCACGGGTGCGGATCTGGAATCCGCCGGCGATCTCCCAGATCTCGAAGGAGCGGTCCTGTTCGGCGTACTCGGCATTGAGCGCGTTGACGAGCTCCTTGATCTCGTCGGGCTCGCAGCCCGGGACGATCTCCGCCAGCTTCGCCGCGGAGATCGGCTCGGAAGACGACAAAACCAGCGCCTCGACGATCCTGCGCTTCTCGCTCGCATCCATCCGGTCGTCTCGCTTCCCTGTTTCGCTCACAAAATGCCAGTGATGCGTTCGCGCCACTCGGGCTCGTCGCTCGCGAGCGTCGCCCGCCGTACGCGAATCGCCCCCTCCGGCGTCCCGCGTTCGGAGAGCCCCTGGTAGATCCGCAGCGCCGAGAGCCGAGCGAGCTCCAGCACCGCGAGGAAGGTCGCCACGAGCACGGCACGCGAGGGCCGCGCGTCGCCCTCCCCCGCCGCCCGGAAGATCTGCATGAACTCGACCGATTCGCTCTGCTCGAGCAGGTCCATCACGACCATCATGCGGTCGCGGACGGTGACGTGTTCGGTCTCGATCTCGTGCTTCAGATCCGCCGCGCTCGCCTGGTCGAGCACGGTCCGGAACGCGGCGATCAGCTCGAAGAGCCCGACCTCGATCTCGCGCTCCCCGTCCGGCGTCGGCGCCGGCCCGGGGCCGACGACACTGAACACGTCGCGACCCAGCAGCCGCCGCTTCGAGAGCGCCTCGGCGACCTCCTTGAAGCGCTGGTACTCGAGCAGCCGCTGGACCAGATCCGCCCGTGGATCGACGCGCTCGTCCTCGTTTTCGGACTCGCCCGGCAGGAGCATCCGGCTCTTGATGAGCGCGAGCGTCGCCGCCATCACGAGATATTCCGCGGCGACGTCGAGGTCGAGCTCCTGCATCAGCTCGATCGTCGCGAGATACTGTTCCGCGATGCGGGCGATCGGGATGTCGGTGATGTCGACTTCGTTCTGCCGGATCAGGTGGAGCAGCAGGTCGAGCGGGCCTTCGAACACGGAGAGCTTGACGGCATAGCCATCGAGCCCGTCGGTCCGCTGGTCGGGCGCGCTGCCGAGGTCCTCGAGCACGTGCTCGGCGCTGCGCCAACCCGCGTCCGTCTCCCGCGCGCCGGGCGACTGCGTCGACCCGATCGAGAGGCCGGGCGTATCGTCGCTTGAATCCATCAGGTCGGTTCCGTCCTGGCGCCTTCTTCCGATTCGAGCGGCTTCGCGGGTTTCGAATCGCGGGTTGATTCGGGCTTCGAGTCGGAGGATCGGGGGGCGGATGCGGGATCCGGATGCGAGCGGGAATCGGCCGCCGGCGCGCTTCGACGCCGACGCGGCGCAGTATCCAGGATCGCGTCGCCCCGGGCAACCGGGCTGCGCTTGCCGCCCCGGCGCGCAGCGCCGCGGCTCGCGGATCGCGCCGCACGCCGGGCGAGCTCGAGGGCCAGCACGAGTGCCTCCTCGCGATTGGCGATCTCACCGTCGAGGAAGGCGGCCCTGATCCGCGCGAGACCGCGGCCGACGTCGGGTCCCTGGATGCCGAGC
>CAZFKD010000063.1:0-12831 GCA_964519695.1 uncultured Spirochaetaceae bacterium | reverse complement strand
TGCGGCGACGTTGACGGCGCGCTACCTGCGGCGGGCTGAAGCCGAGGCGCGCCGCACGGGCATGGCCGTCGAGGCCGGCGAGACCGAGCGCACCGGACCGGCCTGAAGCGCGAGGCGGGCCTTTGCCCCGGTCGCCTGGGCAGCGGTTCAGAGAGACCCGGCCGCGCTGGCGTCGCCCGAAAACGTCGCGTAATCTCGCGCAGTTAGCGCGGTCGGGCGACCGCGCGAGCCCGCTCTCGAAGGCCATCCTGCGCATCGCTTCGCTCGCCTCCCCGGAAGCTTCCCGGAACGGCCCGGTTCAGGGCCCGATCGGGAAGTCGCGGATCGAGTCGCAGCGTGGGCCGGAGTTCTGGGTACAGCCGCCGGGTCAGCTTCCGCCCCGAGCGCTGGCCGGGGAACGCTCCGGCGAGCGCGTCCGTCCCGGCCTTCGGGGCTCATCATCAAGAAGGATTCAAACCTCGCATGGCACTCCAGATCTATTACGACAAAGACGCGGACTTGAAGCGCATCCAGGGCAAGAAGGTCGCGATCATCGGCTACGGCAGCCAGGGCCATGCCCATGCCCAGAACCTGCATCATTCCGGCGTCGACGTCGTCGTGGGCCTGCGCAAGGACTCCCCGACCTGGGCGAAGGCCGAGGGCGCGGGCCTCAAGGTCGCGACCGTCGCCGAGGCAACGCGCAAATCGGACGTGATCATGCTGACCCTGCCCGACGAGCTCGCGGCCGGCATCTACAAGAACGAGATCGCGCCGAACCTGGCGAGCGGCAACTATCTCGCCGTCGCCCACGGCTTCAACATCCACTTTCAAGCGATCCTTCCGCCGGCGGACGTCAACGTCATCATGATCGCGCCGAAGGGCCCGGGCCATACCGTGCGCGACCACTACGAGCAGGGACGCGGCGTGCCGTGTCTCGTCGCGGTCCACCAGAATCCGTCGGGCGACGCCTTCGAGGTCGCGCTGGCCTACGCCTCGGCGATTGGCGGCGGGCGGGCGGGCATCATCGAGACGAACTTCCGCGAGGAGACCGAGACCGACCTCTTCGGCGAGCAGGCCGTCCTTTGTGGGGGCCTTACGTCATTGATGCAGGCCGGCTTCGAGACCCTCGTCGAGGCGGGCTATGCGCCGGAGATGGCCTACTTCGAGTGCATCCACGAGACCAAGCTCATCATCGACCTGATCTACGAAGGCGGCATCGCCAACATGCGTTATTCGATCTCGAATACCGCCGAGTACGGCGACTTCATCAGCGGCCCGCGCGTCATCGACGCGAGCGTCAAGGCGCGCATGAAGGACGTGCTGACCGACATCCAGACCGGCGAGTTCGCCAAGCGCTTCATCCTCGAGAACCAGGCGGGCAACGTCGGCATGAACGCGCGCCGCCGCGCCGCCGCCGGCCATCAGCTCGAGGAGGTCGGCGCCCGGCTGCGCGGCCTCATGCCCTGGCTCGCGAAGAAGCAGCTCGTCGACCGCTCGAAGAACTGAGCGAGAGGCTCCGGCGGGCCGATCGGTCCGCCGGAGCCCGCGCGCAGGGCCGATCCGGGAGAGCCATGAACGCAGCAGAAGAGGCCGACGCGAAGCGCCGCAAGCGGCGGCGCCGGCGAAGGCGACGAGACGATCCCGATCGCGCGGGCTTCGCCGCGCTCCTGCCCCAGCTCCTCACGACGGGGAACCTGGCGGCGGGCTTCTTCGCGATCATCAAGGCGAGCAACGGCGAGGTCCTCGTGGCCTCCTACGCGATCTTCATCGCGGCCGTATTCGACATCCTCGACGGCCGCGCCGCGCGCATGACGGGCAACGTCAGCCGCTTCGGCGCGGAATACGATTCGATCTCCGACACGGTCTCCTTCGGCGTCGCGCCGGCCGTGCTCGCCTTCCATGCCGGCGACTTCGCGGACCTGCGCTGGGCGGGCTGGGTCATGGCCTTCGTCTATACGGCCTGCGCCTCGCTCCGGCTCGCACGCTTCAACGTCCAGTCGGGACGCTACGAAGGCCGCTTCGACGGGATGCCGACGCCGGCGGCGGCGGGGATGGTGCTGTCGACGGTCTGGTTCGGCGAGTTCCTGAAAGAGGCGGGCTGGGCCATTCCGTGGCCGCCGTTTCTGCTCGCGCTCGGCGTCGTCGCGGTCGCGCTGCTGATGGTGAGCCCGATTCCGTATCGAAGCTTCAAGGATCTGCGGCTCGGGCAGGGGTTCTCGGGGACGGTGATCCCGGTGATCCTCTTGATCGTGCTGATCGTCGAGCCGGGGCTCAACTTCTTTCTCGTCGGGCTGGCGTATGTCGTCTCGGGGCCGGCGGGCATGCTCTGGCGTTGGCGAACGGGGCGCGAGCTGCTGCCGGCGAAGCCGTCGGACCACGGGGCGGGAGGGATCCTCGCGGGCGCAGCGACCCGCGCGAGCGGCGCAGGGGGAGGTGGTCTGGCCGGGGGTGCGCTCGGAGACATAGCGGAAGGCGCATCGGGGCCGACGGACGCCACGTTCGGCATGCCGAGCGCGGCGCAGATCCTTCCGCCGGCCGAGCCGCCGCGGGCGCGCTCGATCTGGGATGAGCTCGATGCCGAAGGCGCGTTTTCGGAGCCGGACGAGGATGCGCCGGCTGCCGACAACGTGACTTTGCTCGCGGAGTACGGGGCGACGACCGGGACGCGCGGGGAGGGAGGACGATGACGTCCGCAAACGAGAAGACGAAGCGCGGCGACTGGATCCGCATCTTCGATACGACGCTGCGCGACGGCGAGCAGTCGCCGGGCTGCAGCATGAACCTGCACGAGAAGCTCGCGATCGCGCGCCAGCTCGAGAAGCTCGGCGTCGACGTCATCGAGGCGGGCTTTCCTATCGCCTCCGACGGCGACTTCGAAGCCGTCCAGGCGATCGCGAAGGAGATCGAGGGCGCGATCATCTGCGGCCTCGCGCGCACAGGCCAGAAAGACGTCGAGCGCGCGATCCAGGCCGTCGAGGCCGCGCGCCATCCGCGCATCCATACATTCATCGCGACCAGCGACATCCACCTCAAGCACAAGCTCCGCATGAGCCGCGAGCAGGTCCTCACTGAAGTCGACCGCGCCGTGCGCCAGGCCCGCGCGGCGATCGCCGACGTCGAGTTCTCCGCCGAAGACGCGACCCGCTCGGACCGCGACTATCTCGTCGAGGTCTTCGACGTCGCCGTCCGCGCCGGCGCGACGACGCTGAACGTCCCCGACACCGTCGGCTACACGACCCCCGGCGAATACGCCGACCTGATCCGCTTCCTGCGCGAGTGCGTCGAGGGCGCCGAAAACGTCGTCTTCTCCGTCCACTGCCACGACGATCTCGGCCTCGCCGTCGCGAACAGCCTCGCCGCGCTGCAGGCCGGCGCGCGCCAGGTCGAATGCACCGTCAACGGCATCGGCGAGCGCGCGGGCAACACCTCCCTCGAAGAGGTCGTGATGGCGCTGAAGACCCGCTCCGAGGTCTTCGACGGCCTCGACAGCCGGATCGTGACCCAGGAGATCTACCCCTCGAGCCGGCTGCTCTCCTCGATCACCGGCGTCCAGGTCCAGCCCAACAAGGCGATCGTCGGCGACAACGCCTTTGCGCATGAGGCCGGCATCCATCAGGACGGCGTCCTCAAGGCCGCGATCACCTACGAGATCATGACCCCGGCCTCGATCGGCCGCGCCAGCAACGAGCTCGTGCTCGGCAAACACTCCGGCCGCCACGCCTTCCGCGACCGCCTGCAGGAGCTCGGCTTCGCGGTCGAGGGCGAAGAGTTCGAGCGCGCCTTCAAGCGCTTCAAGGATCTCGCCGACGCCAAGAAGGTCATCTACAACGAGGACCTCGAGGCGATCGTCGCGGACTCCGTCCAGCAGCAGGGCGACCGCTACCGCTTCCAGTCGCTCTCGCTCCTCTGCGGCAGCGACGGGCCGCCGAATGCGCGGGTCAAGCTCGAGATCGACGGCCAGCCCGTCGAGCGTGAGGCCTCCGGCGTCGGCCCCGTCGACGCGATCTTCCGCGCGATCGCGGAGCTGACGGCGACGGGCAGCGAGCTGATCCGCTACCAGGTCCACGCGGTGACGGCGGGGCTCGATGCCCAGGGCGAGGTCTCGGTCACGATCGAGGAGGCGGGGCGGCGCGTCATCGGCAATGGCGTGCACGAAGACGTGATGGTGGCGAGCGCGAAGGCGTACGTGCATGCGCTCAACAAGCTCGAGTGGCATAAGGCGCGTCATCAGACGGGCGAGCCGAAGGGGATCTGAGGGGGCTGACCTCGATGCGTCCGGAACGAGCCAAGCGGCCTGCGACCTACGACGATCTGCTGAAGGTTCCGGATCAGTTCGTCGCCGAGATTCTCGACGGGGAGCTCTACACGAGTCCGCGGCCGAGCCCCCGCCATGCGGATGCGAGCTCGGGGCTCGGGGGCGTGCTGCGGGGACCATTCGACCGAGGGCGCGGGGGGCCGGGGGGCTGGCGGATCCTCGACGAGCCCGAGATCCATCTCGCGGCCGACGTCGTCGTCCCGGATCTCGCGGGCTGGCGGCGCGAACGGCTGCCGAGCATTCCGGACGAGGCCTTCATCGCGGTGGCGCCCGACTGGATCTGCGAGGTCCTCTCGCCGTCGACGGTTTCGATCGACCGGGTCAAGAAGCTCGCGATCTATGCTCGGGAGCGGGTCGCTCACGCGTGGCTGATCGATCCGATCGCGCGAACCGTCGAGATCCTCCGACTCGATACCGGCGGCTGGTTGATCGTCGCGACCTACAGTGATCTCGACGTCGTGCGGGCCGAGCCCTTCGATGCGATCGAGCTGGATCTGTCGCTGCTTTGGGATTGAGGAAGATCGATTCAGACGGCTGGGCGAGCACGAGGTTTCGAGCGTGGGGGCCGTCGATTCTTTCCGCTACCAGGTGCATGCGGTGACGGCGGGGCTCGACGCGCAGGGCGAGGTCTCCGTCACGATCGAAGAAGCCGGGCGGCGGGTGATCGGAAATGGCGTGCACGAGGACGTCATGGTTGCGAGCGCGAAGGCGTACGTGCACGCGCTGAACAAGCTCGAGTGGCACAAGGCCCGGCATCAGACGGAAGAGCCGAAGGGGATCTGAGGGGCGGGCGGGGGAGCGGACGCTCGGTACCCGTACCTGCGTTCATGTGGCGTCGCAGAACTGAACCGCCCCGGGATTGCCGGTGGCTCCAATTCTTGAGCGGATGGAGCGATCGCAAGGAGCAGGCTGAGCCGCTCCTTGCAGGTCATCCCGCAATCCGCTCGAGCTTGCACGGCAGCTGGCTGACGACCAATCGCTCGAGGGCCACCTTGCGGCTGGCGTTGTCGATGTCGATCCCGACGAGATTGCCTTTCGAGTCGTAGTCGAGGACGACGCCTTCCGAGACTTCCCGGCTTTCGACGCTCGTCTGCTCGGAGAGATCGATGTAGAGCGAGTCGGTGTCTCGATGGTAGTTGAGCTTCATGGCCTGAATCCTCGATCTGGGAATGCGTTGTGAATCGTCGAGCGATCCTCGAGCGTGATCACGCGAAGATGGCGACCGTCGAGCTCTGCGATCGGTGCCCAGAATCTCCAGCGGTTGTCCTCCTGCCGCTCGACGCGAACGGGATGCTCCAATACCCGGATGCACCATTCTCGTCGCAGGTAGGGCCGCTTTCGGAGGACCTCGTTCTGGAAATCGGGCGTGAATGCAAAGGCCGGCACGGCGAGATTCTAGCCGCAGCGGCACGGTTCTCGGCTCGATCGGCCCGCCCGCCTAGTCGAGGTCGTCGCCTTCGGCACGGACCGAAGTCCCGGCTGGTGAATCGGCTCTGACGAGCCTCGCGCTGCGGTCGCCCGTCGGGGCGAAGCCCGGTCCTCGCGGGCTTTCGCGTCGACGGTGGAGTGATTTGATGGATCGACTCGAATGGCACGGGGATGGTCGTCGGGGGTAGCCGCTCTTCTGTCGGCGAGTCGGTTGGGATAGGATCCGGCGGGGCGCGCTTCCGCGGCGCAGCCCCGAAGCGTGCAGGAACGACCCGGATCCAGGGTGGCGTGTCGGTCACGGCGCCTGGAGGCGGTCTTTGGTGACCTCCCCACCGCAATCGAAGTCGCTTCGATCGAGAGGGTCCGGGCCCGTCGGGCTTCCCGATTCGGGATCGAGTGCTTCGAAGCGGGCCAACGGAATGCGAACATTCTGAGAAGAACAGGATCGAGCCAGAACCATGTCCCACCCGATCATCCTCCTCCCCGGCGACGGCATCGGCCCCGAAGTCACCGAGCAAGCCCGCCGTGTCCTCGTCGCCGCCGGCCGTCCAATCGGCCTCGAGTTCAAGTTCACGACCGAGCTGATCGGCGGCTGCTCGATCGACGCCCATGGCACCCCTCTGCGAGACGAAGTCATCGCCCTCTGCAAGCAGAGCCGCGCCGTCCTGCTCGGCGCCGTCGGCGGCCCCAAATGGGATGCGATGCCGGTGAACGTCCGCCCCGAGAAGGGCCTCCTCGGGATCCGCAAGGCGCTCGGGCTCTTCGCGAACCTGCGGCCGGCGGCGGTGTTTCCCGCGCTCGTGAATGCGTCGGCGCTGCGGCCGGAGATCGTCGAAGGCGTCGACATGCTGGTCGTGCGCGAGCTGACGGGCGGGATCTATTTCGGCGAGCCGCGCGGGCGCGAAGGGGCGAAGGGCGCGCGGCGGGCGTACAACACGATGGTCTACGACGAGCACGAGGTCGCGCGCATCACGCGTGTCGCCTTCGAGCAGGCGCGCATCCGGCGCCGGCACGTCACACACGTCCACAAGGCGAACGTCCTCGATACCTCGCAGCTCTGGGTCGAGGTCGTCGACGAGGTCGCGAAGGACTATCCCGACGTCGAGCTGGCACATCAGCTCGTCGATTCGTGCGCGATGTTGATGGTGCAGCAGCCGAAGAAATTCGACGTGATCGTGACCGAGAACCTGTTCGGCGACATCCTCTCCGACGAGGCGGCGATGATCACGGGCTCGCTCGGCATGCTGCCCTCGGCCTCGCTCGCGACGGGCGGCTTCGGGCTCTTCGAGCCCGTGCACGGCTCGGCCCCCGACATCGCGGGCAAGGACGTCGCGAACCCGCTCGCCGCGATCCAGAGCGTCGCGATGCTGCTCGAGACGGCCTTCACCGCCGAGGGCGGGGCGAAGGCGGCGGCGGCGGTGCGGCGCGCGGTGACGGCGGTGCTCGATGCGGGGCATCGCACGGGCGATCTGCTGCTGCCGGGCGAGAAGCGGCCGACGATCGGTTGCCAGCGGATGGGGGACCTCGTGCTCGAGGCCCTCGAGCGGGGCTAGTCGCCGCGTGAGCCGCTCGTCTTCGAAGTCTTCCGGGCGCCGCATCGTCCTCTATGGCGTGACGGGGCAGCTCGGCCACGAGCTCGTCGAGGAGCTCGACGCGAGCGGCTGGCCGATCGCCGAGCTGGTCGGCGTCGCGACGCCCGGGAGCCTCGGGCAGGAGTTCGATTTCCGGGGCGAGGCGCTCGACGTCGTGGCCGAGGCGCCGAAACTCTCGGGCCGCGATCTCGTCTTCATCTGCACGCCGAAGGGGCCGGCGCTCGAGATCGTGCGCCAGGCGCTGCTCGCCGAGGTGCCCTGCATCGATTGCAGCGGGGCGCTGGCGGGGCAGGCGGGGGTGCCGCTGGCGCATCCGAACGCGGCGGGGCTCGAGGCGGCGCCGCTCGTCGCGATCGGCGCGAGCACGACGCTCGCCTGGCGGCCGGTGCTCGAGGCGATCGCCGAGGCGGCGGGGATCGCGCGGCTCTCGGCGACGATCCTCTCGAGCGCAGCGGCCTGGGGGCGCGAGGGCATCGGGTCGCTCTCCGACGAGTCGATCGCGCTCTTCAATCAATCCGAGCCGCCGCTCTACGGGCCCGCCGGTCGACCGATCGCCTTCGACGTCCTGCCGGGCGGCGCGATCGATCTCGATCGCGTTCGGGCCGAGCTGGCGCGGGAGCGGGGCGTGGGGCTGCGGCTCTCGCTCAGTGCGCTGCAGGTCCCGACCTTCACGGGGGAGGGCGCCGTACTCGCCGTAGAGCTCGAGCGGGCGCTCGGACGCGAGGCGCTCGAGCAGGTCCTGGCCGCGCGCCGCGAGCTCGTCTTCCGCGACGAGCCTTCGCTGCGGGATGCGCTCGGCGGGCCTTCGATCCTGCTGGGCCCGGTCGAGCCGGATCCGGCCGGCGCCGAAGGGCTCGCCTACCGGCTCTGGCTCGCGAGCGATCCGCTTCGGATCGTCGCCCATGCGGCGCTCGCGGCGGCAGGCCGGCGGCTCGGGCTCGAGTAGGGCGGGGGATGGGCGACCCCGAGGACACGCCCGCGCCGGCGCCGCGCACGTTCCGCCTCGTGCTCGAATACGACGGCCGCGGCTTCGAGGGCTGGCAGGCGCAGGCCGGGGAGCGCGCCGCGCGGACCGTGCAGGGCGTGCTCGCCGAGGCGCTCGCCTCGATCGGCTGCCCGGCGCTCAAGATCCAGGCGGCGGGGCGCACCGATGCGGGTGTCCACGCCGAGGGCCAGGTCGTGAGCCTCGCCCTCGAGCGGGCCCTCGAGCCGAGGATCCTCGTGCGCGCCCTCAATGCGCGCCTGCCGGAGGACCTCGCCGTCGTCGAGGCCCGCGAGGCCCCGCCCGGCTGGCATGCGACCGACGCCGCCCGGGCCAAGCTCTACCGCTACCGGATCTGGAACGGGGCCGCGCGCTCGCCGCTGCGGGCTGCGCGATTCGCCTGGATTCCGGAGCCCCTCGACCTCGAGGCCATGCGGGCCGCCGCGCCGGCGTTCGTCGGGACCCACGATTTCAGCGCGCTGCGGGCCGCCGGCTCCTCGGCCCGGTCGAGCGTTCGGACGCTCCATTCCGCCCTGCTGGCGGGCGAATCGGGCGGCGAGATCGCCTTCGACGTCCTCGGCGCCGGCTTCCTGCGGCATATGGTCCGCAACCTCGCCGGGACCCTCGTCGAGGTCGGCCGCGGCCGCTTCGCCCCTGCCGACGCGGCCCGGATCCTGGCCTCCCGCGACCGGGGCCAGGCCGGCCCGACCGCGCCTGCCCATGGGCTCACGCTGGTCCGGGTCTGGGATGGATTCGGTGATTGACGGGGCCCGTCCCGTCGGGTAAACATGCGCCCTCCCGAAGACCCCGCCCGGGGCCTGGGGACCCGTTCGTCCATCCCATCTTGGAAAAGACGCGGACCCGACGCGGATCAGACCGTCTTGCACCGGTGGCGACCACCGGCTTGGAGTGGATCACTCGAGATGCCGAAGCGAGCCTTCGCGGCGACCCGTAGCGTCACCGCCGACCAGATCGAACGCCGATGGTACGTCGTCGACGCCGAGGACCTCGTCCTCGGCCGCCTCGCGACGCGCATCGCGATGATCCTGCGCGGGAAGCACAAGCCTTCCTTCACGCCCCATACCGATACCGGCGACCACGTCATCGTCGTCAACGCGGAGAAGGTCGTCCTGACCGGCCGCAAGCGCGAGCAGAAGACCTACTACCGCCATACGGGCTACCTCGGCCACGTGCGATCGATCACGGCCGACAAGCTGCTCGCCTCGGCCCATTCCGATCGCGTCCTGCGCTCCGCCGTCCGTGGCATGCTCCCGAAGAATCATCTGGGCCGCGAGATGCTCTCGAAGCTCCGCGTCTATGCCGGCCCCGAACATCCCCATGCCTCGCAACAGCCGGAGGTCCTGACCGTTGGCTAGCCCCTCTTTCATCATCACGGCGACCGGTAAGCGCAAGACCTCGGTGGCGCGCGTCCGCCTCAAGCCCGGCACCGGCATGATCCGCGTCAACGGCCGCAACATGGACGAATACTTCCCGCGCGAGGCGCTCCAGATCGTCGTCCGCGGTCCCTTCGACAAGACCGAGACCCTCGGCCGCTACGACATCGACGCCAACATCGACGGCGGTGGGACCTCGGGCCAGGCCGGCGCCCTGCGCCACGGCATCGCCCGCGCGATCGAGAAGCTCGATCCGGCGGCGCGGCCGACCCTCAAGAAGGCCGGCTACCTGACCCGCGATCCCCGCAAGAAGGAACGCAAGAAGTACGGCCAGAAGGGCGCTCGCGCGCGCTTCCAGTTCTCGAAGCGCTAGTCGGACTTTCGCAGCACGCGCGCGACCGGTCGTGCCAGGTGTCCGGATCGGGCCGCCCGGGCCTCGGGTGTCGGACGGCACGCGTCTAGACTCGCCGGCGCGACCGTCGCCGTGCTGCGCGTGCGTCCTCTATCTCGGCCCAGGCGGCCCGATCCGGACACTCGACTGTTCGTGCGCGCACCTGCAGACGAGGCGGAGTGCGCTTCGGGACCTTCTCCTTGAAATGAGCTCGTGCTGTAGTCGGTTGCCGTGCCGTGATGCGGATGACACTGCAGCGATGCGCAGTAGCGGCTGCGTTTGACGGGGTCTGCGCGGACGGGCTATACCCGTCCGGACCCCCCCGGTCGAAGAAGGTGTGACGCGACAAGGAATCCCTTGCGACATGCTCGCTGGGACGCGCAGCCGCGCCGAGACAGGCGCACTCTCGACTCTCTCCGCCCCCTGTCAGGGACATTGGACGCGGCCGGCGGAGCTTCCCCGATGACTCGATATTTCGCCGAGGACCAGACGGAGCTCGGGCTCTCGGTCTCGGCGCTCGTCTTTCGCGGGCGCGAGATCCTTTTGATGCGCCGCTCGGACAACGGCTTCTGGAGCCTGCCGGGCGGGTTCGTGGAGATCGGCGAGTCGGTTTCGGCGGCGGCGCTGCGCGAGGTGCTCGAGGAGACGGGGTATAAGGTCGAGCTCGGTCGGCTGATCGGCGTCTACTCGGATCCGAAGACGCAGGTCGTCGACTATGGTCGGAAAAAGCGGGTACGCCAGGACGGGCAGGGAGACGACGGAGGCGCTCGGCGCATTCACGTCGTGAACCTCTGTTTCGAGGCCCGCGCGATCGAGGCCGGGGAGGCGACGACGCCGGACGAGACGCTCGAGATCGGGTTCTTCGATCCGCGGGCGCTGCCGGAGCCGTTGGTGCCGATCCAGCGGGTGCGGATCGAGGATGGGCTCGCGGGGCGAGCGGCGACGGCGGTGCGTTAGTTCGCGCGGCGGATTCGGATGGGCAGTTCGGGCATGCGCAGCAACCGTGTGCGAAAACAGGGGGAGACGAAATGAGTCCGCGGCCGACCAAGTACATCTTCGTGACGGGCGGCGTGATGTCGTCCCTCGGCAAGGGCCTCGCCTCCGCGTCGATCGGCGCGCTGCTCGAGGCGCGCAGCCTGCGCGTGACCTTCCTGAAGCTCGATCCCTATCTCAACGTCGATCCCGGAACGATGAACCCGTTCCAGCACGGCGAGGTCTACGTCACCGAAGACGGCGCCGAGACCGATCTCGACCTCGGTCATTATGAGCGCTTTACCACCACCCGCCTCGGCAAGGTCAACAACATGACCGCCGGCAAGATCTACGACACGGTCCTCTCCCGCGAGCGCCGCGGCGACTATCTCGGCGGGACCGTGCAGGTCATTCTCGTCGAAATCGGCGGCACCGTCGGCGACATCGAATCGCTCCCCTTCCTCGAGGCGATCCGCCAGTTCCGCGCCGACGCCGGCCGCGAGAACTGCTGCTTCATCCATGTCGCCCCCGTCCTCTACCAGTCGACGGCAGGCGAGGTCAAGACGAAGCCCGTGCAGCATTCCGTCAAGGAATTGCAGTCGGTCGGCCTCGCCCCCGACATCATCCTCTGCCGGACCGACCGCTTCCTCTCGAAGGCAATCAAGAGCAAGATCGCGCTCTTCTGCAACGTCGACGAAGACGCCGTCATCACGGCCAAAGACGTCGACTCCATCTACGAGGTCCCGCTGACCTTCGCCAAGGAGAACCTCGACGAAAAGATCGCCCAGGTCCTCAACATGTGGACGGGCCGGCCGGATCTGCGCCATTGGGAGCGGCTCTACACCGTTCAGCGCAATCCCGAGAAGGTCATCACGATCGGCATGGTCGGGAAATACGTCGACCTGACCGAGAGCTACAAGAGCCTCAACGAGGCGCTCTACCACGGCGGCTTCGCCTGCGCCGCCGAGGTCCGGATCGAATACTTCGACTCCGAGAAGATGGAGTCGACCGCCCCGCTCGACCTTCTCGACGGCATCCTGATTCCCCATGGATTCGGCGCCCGCGGCGTCGAGGGCAAGATCCGCGCGATCCGCCACGCCCGCGAGAAGGGCATCCCGTTCCTCGGCATCTGCTTCGGCATGCAGCTCGCCTGCTGCGAGTTCGCGCGCCACGTCGCCGGCCTCGACCACGCGAACTCGACCGAGGTCGATCCCGATACGCCGCATCCCGTCATCGACATCATGCCCGAGCAGCGCGACGTCGCATCGAAGGGCGCGACCATGCGCCTCGGCGCCTATCCCTGCGCGCTCGTCCCCGGCTCGAAGGTCGCCCAGATCTACGGCGCCACCGAGATCAGCGAGCGCCACCGCCACCGCTACGAGTTCAACCCCGCCTATCGCGCCCGGCTCGAAGCCGCCGGCCTCGTCTTCTCCGGCTCCAGCCCCGACGGCCGCCTCGCCGAAGTCATCGAGCTCCCGAGCCATCCCTTCTTCGTCGCCGCCCAGTTCCACCCCGAGTTCAAGAGCAAGCCCTTCGCCCCCCATCCGCTCTTCGAAGCCTTCGTCCGCGCCTCCGGCAAACGCCAGGCGATCCGCCCCGGCCCCAAGCCCGAGCCGCGCCGCCGCGGCGCCGACTCCCTCGCCGGCATCGGGGCGGCGGAGGAAGCCGAGACGCGCTAGAACCTGCGCGTTCGTCGATCGGGCTCTCCGTCGACCCGTCCCGCCCGCCCGAGCGCTGGCCGGGGCCGGCCGAGGCGAAGATCCCGAGCGGGTCCGGGG
>CAZFKD010000062.1:0-13004 GCA_964519695.1 uncultured Spirochaetaceae bacterium | reverse complement strand
CGCCGCTCGGCCGGGGCACCTGGCACGCCATCCGAATCAAGACCCGCGGCCGACTACACCGGCACGTGGGTGCGATCCCCGATCGTCCCGCGCACCTCGGCCGGATGGCCGTAGGCCAGCGAATGCGGCGGCAGCGAGCGCGCCAGGACCGAGCGCGTCCCGACGACCGAGTGCTCACCGATCTCGACACCGCGCAGGATCGTGACGTCGGCGGCGATCCAGCAGTGGTCGCCGATCCGGACGGGCTCGATGCGCTGCTTGCGCTCGGCGTCGAGGTCGTGCTGGTCGGCGTCGAAGACGCGCGAGCCGGGGCCGATCCAGACGCGGTCGCCGATCTCGAGCACGGCCTTGCTGCTGAGATGACAGCCGTTCAGGAAGCCCTCGCGGCCGATCCGGATGCGCGCGCCGGGAAAGGCGAAGATGAGGACCGGACCGAGATCCGAACGCAGCCAGGTATCGGCCCCGATTTCGACCTGCGCGTCCTCGGCGACGGAGATGTGCACGCCGCCCGCGCGGCGCTCGGTATGCACCCGCGCGCCGATCGAGAGCCGGGCGCCGGGTGCCAGGGCAAGATGCGCGCTCGCGAGATTCGTGCTCGCCGTGGGATCGATCGAGAGACCGGGATGACGGGCGATGCGGCGCCGGAGGCGAAGGCGATCGAAGCGCTGGATCGCCTTCAGCAGCAGGCGGGTCGCGGCCGGAACGCGGGGGACGGGAGCGACCGCGACGACCCGACTAGGCCGGGCCGGGTCCAGCCTGGCCGTCCTTCAAGCGGAAGGTGATGAAGCCGTGGGTCGGGTCGTAGGGCGAGAGCCCGACGGTGACCTTGTCGCCCGGGATCACGCGGATGCGGAAGCGGCGCATGCGGCCCGAGAGCTGCGCGGTCACTTGCTGGCCGTTCTCCAGCGTGATCTGGTAGCGACCGCCGCCGAGGATCTTGTCCACGCTGCCCGTCGCTTGAATCAGGTCGTCTCGCGCCAAATCGAATCGATCCTTTCGTCCTGACCTGCGTCGGGCCCCGGTCGCAACCCGGGTCGTGATCTTCGCTCGCCCCGGTCGAGTCGCGACCGGCGCCCGTTTTTTCATGCAGGGATGCACGCGAGGAGGCATGCAGGGCCGCACGGGGGCCTGGGGCGGGCGCAGGCTAGCACGCGAGTACGACCCGGGCGAACGGATCGACGGACCGGGACGGAATGAGGAGCCGCAAGCGGGGCGCGGATGCAGCGCGCAGAGGCGAGGCTCCGCAGCCGGAGGGCCCTGCAAAATGCAAGGCCGGAGCGCTTCCCAAATCCGGCCGGGCCTTGCTAGCCTGCCCGACCGCGGAGAGGTGGCGGAGTCCGGCTGAACGTACCTGACTCGAAATCAGGCGTACCCGTAAGGGTACCGTGGGTTCAAATCCCACCCTCTCCGCCATGATCCGCTCCCGGCGTCGAGGCGGCTCTTCGATGCGCCGGTGCTCGGATCGCATGCGAGGGCCACAGCGTGACCCAGCTCTCGATGCGGTTCGATCTTCGCATCCTGCCCGGCGCGACGACGCGCTTCGCCGACCAACATCGGGCCCTGCTCGAGATGGCGTCCTGGGCCGACGATCTCGGCCTCGACGCAGTCTGCCTCTCGGAACACCACGGCGATCCCGCCGGCTACATGTCCGCGCCGCTCACGATCGCCGCCGCCGTGCTCGGCCGGACGTCTCGGATCGGCGTTCGCATCGCGGCGGCGCTGGCGCCGCTCCACGATCCCGTGCGCCTCGCGGAGCAGCTGAACACCCTCGACTGCCTCGCGCCGGGCCGCCTCGAGATCGTGCTCGGCGCCGGCTACCGCGAGGTCGAGTTCGAGATGGCAGGCGTCGATCGGCGCGAACGCGGCCGGCGGGTCGAGGAATGCGTCGCGGTCCTGCGCGGCGCGTTCTCGGGCGAGCCCTTCGTCTGGCGCGGGCGCGCGATCCACGTGACGCCGCCGCCGGCGACGCCCGGCGGAACCCGGATCCGGATCGGCGGCAAGACGGCCGCGAGCGCCCGCCGCGCGGCGCGGCTGCGCTGCGGATTCAGCCCGGCCGTCGGAGATCCTGCGGTGATCGCCGCCTACTACGAAGAGGCCGAGCGGATCGGCTTCGCGGATGCCGAGGTCTTCGGCGCGCGGAGCTTCGACGCCTATCGCGCACGCCGTCCCGAGAACGCCCCCGTCGTTCCGGGGTTCGTGATGGTCGCGCGCGATCCCGACGCCGCCTGGGAGCGGGTCGGCCCGCTCGCCGTCGCCGACGCCACGACCTACGCCGCCTGGCAGGAGGACGGCGTCGTGTCGGATACCGCCGCCCCCGGCGCCGCGACCTGGCAGGCGCTGCGCGCGAGCGGGCGATTCGCCATCGTGACCCCCGATGAATGCCTGGCCCTCGCCGCGCGCGACGGATCGCTCATGCTGCATCCGCTGATGGGCGGGCTCGCGCCGGAGCTCGCCTCGGAGGGGCTCCGGCTCTTCGAACGGGAAGTCCTGCCGCGGCTCGGCCGCCGAAGCGCAGCGGGCGATGGGCGAATCGAATGACGGATCGTGCGAGCGGCGACGCCTGACCGCCGCAGCGCTGGAGGATCGATGCAATCCAAATACGCCCTCGCCTCCGAGTTCGCCGGCCAGAAGGGCGTCACGCTCCCCGCGAACCGGCTCCTGCTCCGCCTGGTCGACGCGGGCCTGCGCTGGCAGCGCCGCAATTTTCCCTGGAGCGACGCCGTCGCCGTCCGCAGCCATCGCCTGCCCATCGCGGGCGGTCGTCCGATCGACGTCCTCGAGGTCTCGCCCAAAGGCGCATCCGGCGCGCTCCCGACCCTCGTCGACTACCACGGCGGTGCGTTCTTCCTCTCGACGATGCGCGGCCATCTCGAATACGCCGAGCATTATGCGCGCGAGACGGGCTGCCGCGTCTTCGTCCCGGAGTACCGCCTCTCGATCGACCATCCCTTTCCTGCCGGCTTCGACGACGCCTGCGGCACGTTCGAATGGATCCACCGCGAAGCCGCGACCCTCGGCGTCGACTTCAGCCGCATCGTGCTGCTCGGCGACAGCGCGGGCGGCGCGTTCGTCGCCGGCGTGACCCAGCGCGCCATCGACCAGGGCGGTCCGGCGATCCGCGCCCAGGTCCTGATCTATCCGGTCACGGATCATGAATCGAAGACGGAGTCGGTGCGCAGCTTCCTCGATACGCCCGGCTGGACCGGCGGCTCGAACCGAAACATGTGGAAGCTCTATCTGCGACAGACCGAGTTCGCGCGCAGCGGCGGCGCCGTCCCGCCCCCGCGCTACGCCGCCCCGCTCCATCGCGCGAATTTCGCGGGCCTCCCGCCGGCCTTCGTCGAGGTCGCCGAATTCGATCCGCTGCGCGACGAGGGCATCGCCTACGCCCGGGCGCTCGAGGGCGCCGGCGTGCCCGTCGAGCTCCACGTCGTCGAAGGCGGAATCCACGGCTACGACCTCGTCCCCGGAAGTCCCCTCGCCGCGAAGGTGCTCGAGCGGCGCATCGAGGCCATCCGGCGATTCATCGCCTAGCACGCTCGTTCCGGCGCGAGCGCCGGTTCGCCCGGGAGGCTCCGTGAAGATCCAGACCGCGCTGCGCATCAACATGACGGGGCTCGCTCCGACGCCCCGGGAAGAAGCGCAGCGCTATCGCGCGGCCCTCGACATGGCGGCCTTCGCGGACCAGAACGGCTTCGCGGTCGTCAGCGTCGAGGAGCACCACCTCGCCGAGAACGGCTGGCTGCCGGCGCCGCTGCTGCTCGCGGGCATGATCGTCGCGCGCACGACGCGGATCGCCGTGAACGTCACCGCTCTGCTCGTTCCCCTCTACGATCCGATCCGCCTCGCCGAGGAGATCGCGATCCTCGACCTCGTGAGCGGCGGGCGCTTCAGCTTCGTCGCCGGCATGGGCTACCGCCCGCTCGAGTTCGCCGCCCTCGACAAGGCCTGGGAAGAGCGCGGCGCGCGCATGGATCATGTGCTCGAGACGCTGCTCACGGCCTGGCGCGGAGAGCCCTTTCTCTACGAGGGCAAGACGATCCGCGTGACCCCGACGCCGCTCTCGCAGCCGCATCCGCCCTTCGCGATCGGCGGCATGACGAAGGCCGCCGCCCGCCGCGCCGCGCGCTTCGGCCTCCCCTTCTATCCCGCCATGACGCTCCCCGAGCTCGAAGCGGTCTACCGCGAAGCGCTCGCGGAGCACGGCCAGCGGGGCCTCATCGTCCAGCCGGATGAAGCGAACTCGATGATCTTCGTCGACGAAGATCCCGAGCGCGCCTGGGCGGAGCTCGCGCCGTATTTCCTGCGCGAGGCGAACGAATACGCCTCCTGGCGCCGCGAGGGCGTGCCGCGCCCCGGCGAGCAGCCCGTCGATTCGATCGAGGGCCTGCGCGCCCAGGGGCGCTACGCGATCCTGACGCCGCAGCAATGCCTCGAACGGATCCGCGCGGGCCGGGCGGGCGGGACGCTCTGCCTGCATCCCCTCGCGGGCGGGATTCCGATCGAGCGAGCATGGCGGAGCCTGCGCCTCTACGTCGAGAAGGTGCTAAGCGTTCTCTCGTCGGGAGGCGCCGATCCTGCGCCGGAGGATCCGAGATGAACGATCGCCCCCTCGATGCCGTGATCGTCGGCGCCGGCTTCGCCGGCCTCTACATGCTCCACCGCCTGCGCGGGCTCGGCCTCTCGGCCCGGGCCTTCGAGGCGGGCGCCGGCGTCGGCGGGACCTGGTACTGGAACCGCTATCCCGGCGCGCGCTGCGACATCGAGAGCCTCGAATACTCCTACCAGTTCTCCGACGCGCTCGCGCGGGAATGGGAGTGGAGCGAGCGCTATGCGACCCAGCCCGAGATCCTGCGCTATGCAGAACACGTCGCCGAGCGCTTCGACCTCCTGCGCGACATCCGGTTCGAGACGCGCGTCGTCTCCGCCCACTTCATCGAAGAATCGGCCGCGACGCGGGAAGGCGGGGCGACGGCGTCCGCGACGCGAGAGCACGCTCCTCCGCGCTGGCGGATCCGGACCGACCGCGGCGACGAGGTCGCCGCCCGCTTCTGCATCATGGCGACCGGCTGCCTCTCCTCCGCCAACCTGCCGGAAATCCCGGGGCGCGAATCCTTCGCGGGCCGGGCCTACCATACCGGCCGCTGGCCCCACGCAGGGGTCGATTTCGACGGCCAGCGCGTCGGCGTCGTCGGGACGGGCAGCTCGGCGATCCAGTCGATCCCGCTGATCGCCGAGCAGGCGAGCCGGCTCTACGTCTTCCAGCGAACGCCGACCTACAGCGTCCCCGCTCACAACCAGCCGCTCGATCCCGAGACCGTCCGCGCCGTGAAGGCCGACTACCGCACGTTCCGCGCACGCAACGCCGAGCAGCCCTTCGGCTTCGGCTCGCGCCTCGCCCGCGCGCCGGAGGGCGCGCTCTCGGTCGACGCAGATCGACGCAGCGAGCGCTACGAGGCGCTCTGGAGCGAGGGCGGCCTGCCCTTCCTGACGGCCTTCGCCGACCTGATGCTCGACCCCGCCGCCAACGCCACCGCCGCCGAGTTCATTCGGAGCAAGATCCGCAGCCTCGTCGCCGATCCGGCCGTCGCCGAGCGGCTGCTGCCGACCCAGGTCGTCGGCTGCAAGCGCCTCTGCGTCGACACGAACTACTACACGACCTTCAATCGCCCGAACGTGAGCCTCGTCGATCTGCGCGAGCAGCCGATCGAGGCCATCGACGCGCAGGGGATCCGGACCGCGGCGCGCCATTACGCCCTCGACGCCATCGTCTTCGCGACGGGCTTCGACGCCATGACCGGTGCCCTCGCCCGCATCGACATCCGCGGCCGCGCGGGCCGCCCGCTGGCGGAGAAATGGTCGGCGGGTCCGCGCAGCTATCTCGGCCTCGCGACCGAGGGCTTCCCCAACTTCTTCACGATCACCGGCCCCGGGAGCCCCTCGGTCCTCAGCAACATGCTGCCCTCGATCGAGCAGCACGTGGACTGGATCGCGGATTGCATCGCCCATCTCGATGCCCGCGGCGCGGCCGCAATCGAGGCGACGAGCGAGGCCGAGGACGCCTGGGTCGAACACGTCAACGCCGTCGGTGGCCATACGCTCTTCCCCTCCTGCAGCTCCTGGTATCTCGGCGCGAACGTGCCGGGCAAGCCGCGGGTCTTCATGCCCTACGTCGGATTCCCCGCCTACGTCGCGAAATGCCGCGAGGTCGTGGAGAAGGGCTACGAGGGCTTCGCGATCGGTTGAGCGGGGGCCGGCGCAGCCGCGCACGATCCGGCGGGCGCGAGCCGGGCTCGACCCGGAGGTCGATCGACGGCGAGGCGCGTGTCGGCGCCCGCGCGCATTCGCAGAAGGAAGTGCAGATGGACGAACGCTGCCCCGGACCCTCTTATCAGGACATCCTCGACGCAGACGCCGCCCCGCCGCCGGCGATCCTGCGCGAGCGTGCGTCCGCGCCCCTCGGCGAAGAAGACCTCCCGATCGACGTCTATCTCTCACCCGAGCAGCATCGGCGCGAGGTCGAGGGCCTCTGGCGCCGGGTCTGGCAGATCGCCGGCCGTATCGAAGACGTTGCAATGCCCGGCGACAGCTTCGTCTACGACCTGGCCGACGATTCGCTCGTCGTCCTGCGCACGCAGCAGGGCGAGCTGCGCGCCTACCACAACGCCTGCCTCCATCGCGGCACGCGGCTGCGCGACGGTGCCGGGCGGCTCGAGCGGATCCGTTGCCCCTTCCACGGCTTCACCTGGAGCCTCGAAGGCGAGCTCCGCGACGTTCCCTGTCGCTGGGATTTCCCGCAGATCGAGGACGATCGATTCCGGCTCCCCGAGGCGAAGGTCGCGACCTGGGGCGGGTTCGTGTTCGTGAACTTCGATCCCGATTGCGCACCGCTCGAAGCTCATCTCGAGGATCTGCCGCGGCATTTCGAACGCTGGCCCCTCGAAGAGCGAGCGATCGCGGCGCGCGTCGAGCGCCGGATCGCCTGCAACTGGAAGATCGCCGTCGAGGCCTTCGTCGAGACCTATCACATCGTCGGTGTCCATCCGACGAGCCTGCCCTTCTTCGGAGACGCCAACTCGCAATACGACGTGTGGCCGGATCGGCGCCACATGAACCGGATGCTCAACGCCTCGGGCGTCCCCTCCCCCCACGTCCGCAGCGAGCTTTCCGAGCAGCGCGTCCTCGACGTCGCCGCGCGCTTCGGCATGACGCGCCCGGGGACCCGCGTCGAGCCGGGGGGCACCGCGCGGGCGGCGCTCGTGGCGGCTTCGCGCGCGCGCCTCGAGCGGGGACTCGGCTTCGACACGAGCGCCTTCTCCGACGCCGAGGTCCAGGACGTCATCCAGTACAGCCTGTTCCCGAACGTCGTGCTGTTCGGCGGTCTCGGCTCGCCGCTCTTCTACCGCGTGCGGCCCGACGGGAATGATCCCGGCTACTGCCTCTTCGAAGTGATGCTGCTGCTCCCCGTCGCCCCGGGCGCGCCGCGGCCCGCGCCGGCCGAGCGCCGCTGGCTCGAGCCCCACGAAAAATGGAGCGACGTCCCCGAGCTCTCGTTCTTCGGGCCGGTGCTCGACGAGGACCAGGCGATCATGCCCCGCGTCCAGCGCGGGCTGCGCGCGGCGCGCAAGAGCGGGGCAACCCTCGGGCTCTACCAGGAGAGCCGGATCCGGCACTTTCGGAAGACGCTCGACGCATACGTTCCGCGGCCGTCGCCCGCCGACTGACGACCGACTAGAGCTCGACGAACGGCTCGTCCGGCCAGTCGGAGAGGGTTTCGAGAAAGCGCCGACGCACCTGCTCGATCCGCTCTTCGAGATCGTCTGCACGCCACTCCGCGACCGAGATGGGCTCCAGCACCGCGACGTCCACCGTCGCCGCCCGCATCACGCGCTCGTCGCGCTTCGCGACGTCGAGCGCGTTGCGGAAGACGATCGGGATGATCGGGACACCGGCCTTCATGGCCATGCGGAACGCACCCTTCTTGAAGGGCCCGAGCTCCCCGCTGCCATGCCGCGTGCCTTCGGGCGCGACCAGCACGGAGATGCCTTCGGAGAGCGCGCGTTCCAGGGGCTCGAGCGCCGCGACGGCCTTCTTCGAATCTGCGCGGTCGACGAAGGCCCCGCCGCCGAGACGGCCCAGCGTCCCCATCAAGGGATCCCGACTGATCTCCTGCTTCGCGACCCCGGTGAAATTCTCCCGGACGAGCTTCGAAGCCATCAGGGGATCGAATCCGTTCGCGTGGTTCCAGATGAAAACGGCCGGTCGGGGGGCCCGCAGATGGCTCTCGCCCTGGACCCGGAATCGGACACCGTTGACCGCGAACATCGTGTCGAACCAGCGGGTCGAGGCGTACTCGACTCCGGTTCGGACGTCGCCCTTGGCCGCCGCGACCGCGATGCCGCCGAGGGCCGCCGGCAGCAGACTCGCGGTTCCGGCCAAGGTCCTGATCGCTTCGGAGAGCCCGATCTTCGGCCGCTTCTCGAATTCGAGCACGGGCCAACCGCGCTGCTGGGCCAGCTTTCGCAATCCGGAATGCGGGTTCGTCGGTCTCGGATTCCCGACGACGTGCATCAGCGCCGCATCCTCGTCACCGTCGGCGTAGAAATAGCTGCGCGCGAGGTCGATCTTGTGCTCGCCGGCGAAGCGCTGGGCCGCTCTCGCCTTGCCGGGCCCCCAGAGAATCGGCTCGACGACTTCGCCCGTCAGGAGCCCCTGCTCCGAGACGAGCTCGTTGCACAGGACATGGTCGATGCCGAGATCGGCGGCGGCAGCCGCCACCTGGTATCGGACCGCCGAGGTCGTGATCACGATCGTGTGTCCGCGCCGCCGATGAGCCTCGACGAGTGCGCGCGCCTCCGCGTAGACCCTCTTCGAGATCGTTTCGGCATAGAGCCGCTCGCCGAGGTCGACGAACTCCGCGAGCGGGCGGCCGCGCGAGAGCGAAACGCTGCTCTTCAGGAACTCGGCGAACCCCGATCGGCCGAGGGCGGCTTCGAGCCCCGAACGTGCGGTCGACTGGATCTCGGCGACGCTGACGTCCCGGCGCCGGAAGCGATCACGCGCGAACACCTCGCCGGAATAACCTTCGATCAGGGTGCCATCGAAGTCGAAGAAGGCTGCGGTCTGCGGGCCCGCCGGCGAGGCCTCGATCTCCGCGACCGTCCCCGGCCGTCGAGAGGCGCGCTCGTGCGCATCATCGGCGGCACGCGGCTTTCGCCCACTCGCACCTGCGGACTTCGCGTCGCCCCTCCGCGGACGCCGGGTTCGCGACTTCGCCGCATCGCCCGAGGTCTCGCGCCCGAGCGCCAGCATTTCGTCGAATCCCTCCTCGAGGCATTTCACGAAGAGCGTGCGATCGGCGATGGCCGCCGCGTCGCAGTTGACGCCGATCGTGCACTGGCCCGCCTGCGAGTAGAGGACGGTCATCATGGCCGGGCCCGGGAGCGGTCCGAAGGGGTAGTTGCGCAGAATCTCTGCACCCGCGATGAACCAGGGCTCGCGTGGGCCGGGAACGTTGCTCGCCTGCACGTCGATGCCGCGCTGGAGCTGCGAGACCGCGCGCAGGGCGGTCTGCGGGAAGTGCTGGAACAGGGACGAGGTGATGTTCGTCGCCCCGATCGCGGGCTCGTTCCGGGCCGCGAGGACGAGCTCCCGGATCGCCTTCACCCGGGCCCTCGGATCCCGCTCCCCGATCGGGAGCGCGAGCAGGGCGCCGGCGAAATGATTGCCTGCCGCGGGATCGTCTTCCCGGCGCGTGCTGATCGGGATGCCGGCCGGCAGCGCTTCGATCTCCACCCCGAGCGCTTCGTGATAGCGCCGAAGCACGCCCGCGAGTCCAGCGAGGTAGACGTCGTTGATGGATCCGGCGGCGGCGTGGGCCGCGCGTTTGAGGTCCGCCAGCGGAAGATCGATCACCTCGAAATGGCGGACCAGGCCCCGTCGACGCAGGATCGGCGACGGCTCGACCGGCGGCGGTCGCATCACGCGCCGCGCCGATTCGACGAACTCGCTCGCCGTGGCGAACGATTCTCCCGGCGCGCGAACGACTTCGCCGACGCGATCGCGCAGGTCCCCGAGCCGGTCGAACAGTCCGCGCCCGAGCGTCTCGGGAAGTCTGCGGAGCGCGCTGCGGGTCAGCACCTCGGGCGTCAGGTCTTCCGGGACCGGCAGCGGCGGCATGGGCCCCGGCTGGGCTTCGCGCTCGGTGTCGTAGAGGAGGTTCGCGAGCTGGATCGCGCCGAGCCCATCGGTGAGACAATGGTGCCAGCGCGCGATCAGGCCGGCGCGCCCGTCCTCGAGGCCTTCCACCAGAAGCACGTCCCAGAGCGGCCGCGCGCGGTCGTAGGGGAGCATCATCTGCATCTCGCCGAGATCGAGCAGCTGACGCACGGACCCCGGTGCGGACACGCTCACCCGACGGACGTGGAAGCCGAGATCGAAATCCGGATCGACCGCCCAATGGGCCCCCGTCACGGGCAATACGGGCTCCACCACCCGCTGGCGCAGGCGTGCAAACAGTCGACTGCCGCGCTCGAAGACGCGGCAGAGGCGATCCCAATCGGGCGCGCGATCGAGGACGAAGACGCCGATTCCCGAAGCGCGGGCGGCCGGGAATTCGTCCATGCGGAACATGATGTAATCGAGTGGGCTCAGCGCGTTCGGGAGCGCGATCGGCTCGTTCGACGGGTTCGACATGGATTCGGGCTCCTTCGTTTCGTTCTCTGCGTGCGTCGACGGCAGGCAGCTCGCCCGCCGCACGTTCCGGCGCATGCGTCGGGCGGCCGGCGACGCCCTCGGCGGCTCAATCGAGAATGCCGGCCTGGCGTGCGCGCACCAGAGCCTCGACGGCGTCGATCCGGCGGATCGTGCTCAGCAGCTCCTCGGCGAAGCGCTGCCGCTGCAGGGCGAGCTCCGTGCCGCCGGTCGCCATCAGGCCCCGGTGTCGCGCCAGCTTCGTCGCCGTCGCGAAGAGGGTGCGCGAGACGGACTCCTGACGCTGGATGCGGCGCTGCAGGACGTGCTGACGCCCCAGCGCCAGGCATTCGCGCAGGAAATCGTTCTCGTCGATGGGGGATTCGGTCGGCCGTCGCGCGAGCGCCAGGCCGACGACTCGATAGGCCTCGAGAAAGGGGCGCAGGATGCGGTGCGCATGAAACGGGCGCAGCTGGGCGACGTAGCCCGAGATCGCGTCCGGTCCCCGCTCGAGCGCGCTCTCGAATCCCGACGCCTGCCGATCCAGCTCGGCCCGCAGCTCGGAAACGAACTGCTCGCGTTCCGGAAAGAAGAACTCGAACTTGAGCAGGTCGCGCAGGGCGAGGGCCTCGCGCCAGAACTCCGCCGTTCGATTCTCGACGTCGGACTCCGCCGCGCGCAGCAGCGCGACTTCGGCGATCGCGCCCGTCACGAAATAGTGGATGACGGTGTTGCGGTAGTAGGCGGCCGCGAGATGGTGCTCGGGCGCGATGCCGTAGACGACCTCGAGCCCATCCTCGTGGCGCAGCAGCAGGCCGTTCGCGACGAGCGGCTCGAGAACCGGCTCCAGGATCTCCGGCGGCTCGAGCATGATCTCTTCTGTCACCGGCAGATTCCGGCGCCGCACGTAGTCGACCAGGTTGCGCAGGGATCCCGCCAGCTCGCCGACCGAGAGCGCACGATCGCCATGGCCGAGAAGCGCGAGGCAGACGAGCGAGATCGGGGTGATCGGAGTCGCCCGGTTGATCCGGACGCAGACCTCGAACGCGAGCTTCTGGAGCTCCAGGCTGCGGTCCTCGGGGTTCGGCGGGGCGCTCGGATTCGGTGTCCCGAGCACCTTCGCGAGGGAGAGCTCTTCGCCGAAACGAACGTAGACATGGCCGTAACGGCGGCCCAGTCTGCGGATGAACCGGACGACCCAGCCGAGCCCCTCGCGCTCCTTCTCGCCGCCCCGCTGCTCCGCCGTGTAGTCGCTGACGTCGGAGATCTGGTCGTAGGCGATCGAAATCGGGAGCAGTACGACGTCTTCAGCCCGCCCGCGACGATAGGCATCGACGACGTACGCCAACAATCCGAAGCGCGGCGGCAGCAGCTTGCCGGAACGGGAGCGCCCGCCTTCGATGTACCACTCGAGCGGAAAACGCTTCTCGACCAGGTAGTCGATGTAGTGGCGCAGGACGCATTTGTAGATCTCGTCGTCCTTGAAGCTGCGGCGGATGAAGAAGATGCCTGCGCGCCGCACGATCGGGCCGGCAGGGAAGAAGTTCATGTTGGCACCGCCCGCGGTGTGGTTCTGCGGGAGGCCGTTGTCGTGGAGCAGGACGCTGACGACGCAGTGGTCGAGATTCGATTTGTGGGTCGGGAGGAAGACGACGGTATGGTGCTGCGCGAGAGCGCGGACACGCTCGAGCGCGTCGCGATCGAACTGGAGCACGCCGGGATAGCCGCGCGTGATCACGCGACGGAATTGAGCCACGACCTGGTCGACCATCGTCGGCCGATGGGTCGCGGCGATCTCGACCAGATCGCGCTCGGCCTCGCGCAGGACCTCCGCCGGCTCGCGACCGAGGCGGCCCGCGATCACGCTCAGTTCGCCCCGGAAACTCGGTCGAGCCAGGATTTCCTCGCGTACGAAGAGCGGAATCTTGTAGCGAGCCCCGCGCAGCTTGCGCTCCGCGCGCTCGAGGGCGAGAGCGGCCTGGCGCGCGACGAACTCCGCGAATCCGAGGGTCGCGCCCGCGTCGCTCTCCATTCGCTGCCGCCAACGATCTCGGAGCTCCGATGCGAGCGCGGGCTCGCCGGCGACGATGCGCCGGCGATCGGGCGCGAACCGCCCGATCCACCAGCCATGGAGCCGGTTCGGATCGCGGGGATCGCCGCGCCAGAGCAGCTCGTGGAACGGAACGCTCTGCTCGGCCTTGTCGCCGCGGGCGAGCCATACGACCCGCAGCGGCGCGAAGAGCGCGTCTTCCCCGGCTGCGAGCGCCGCTTCGAGCTCCGATCCGACGACGCCTCGGCGTCGGCGCGACGCC
>CAZFKD010000061.1:11301-13215 GCA_964519695.1 uncultured Spirochaetaceae bacterium | reverse complement strand
CGAGCCCGGCGAAGGCGGCGACGGCGGCGAGCGCGCGGACCAGGTCGCGCGGCTCGTGGCCCGGGGCGCGGGCCGCGCGGCTCTTGCGGATCGGAACGAGGTCGTCGATGCGCACGCCGCGCGGCGCGCGTGGGCTCCCGCGGCGTCGTTCCGCTTCGATCAGGAGGTCGTCGACGAGACTCATGCCGGCGGGCCCTGCCTTCCCGTGATGCGCCAGGCGCGCGGCGGGATCAAGGCCGATCGGAGCCCCGCGAGCGGCCGGATCTGCCAGCGCCGGATCCCCTCGCTCTCGGCGATCGCCCGCGCGACATGGCGCCGTTCGACGCGGAAACGATCTTCGGCGAACGCCGCCATCAGCGATTTGTGGCAGAGCGCGTTGACGAGGCGCGGGATGCCGCCGCTCGCGCGGTGCACCGAATGCAGCGCGGTTGAGCTGAAGAGGCCGGGATCCCGACTGCCGGACTCGATCAGGCGGCGCTGGACGTAGACGCGGCAGGGATCGGCCGCGAGCGGCGCGAGCCGCGCCGAGAAGGCGATCCGCTGCTCCAGCGGTCTCAGCGCATAGCACGCGAGCCGGGCATCGAGCTCGGGCTGGCCGAGCAGCACGATCTGGACGAGCTTGCCGCGCTCCGATTCGAGATTCGAGAGCAGGCGGAGCGATTCGAAGGTCGCCGTGGGGGTCGTCTGCGCTTCGTCGATGAAGAGCGCGACCCGGCGCCCTTCGCGGGCGACGTCGAGCAGGACCTCGCGCAGCCGCTGCTTCAGCAGCTGGATCGGCGCGCGCGGCGGGACGAAGACGCCGAGCTCGTCGGCGATCATCGCGAGAAAGGCGTTCGGACGGAGGACCGGATCCGGCACGAAGACCGGGACGAACGCCTCGCCGACGCGCGCGAGAGCGGCGCGGCAGAGCGCCGTCTTGCCGGTGCCGACCTCGCCGACGACCTTCACGAATCCCTCTCCCGAGCGCAGGCCGAAGAGGACGACGTTGAGCGCCTCGCGGTGCTCGGGGAGGTCGACGTAGACGGTTCCGTTCGAGGTGGCTTCGAAGGGAAGCCGCTTCAGTCCGAAATGCTCGAGGTACATCGCTGCGTTCGTCCTCTCCGGTCCCGTTCAGTCCCGACGGTTCGGCCGGCTCACCGGCGGCGTCGGCGGCAGCCAGCCGTCGAGCGTGAGCTCCTCGTCGCGTGATCGGCGGCCTGCGTTCCAGACCGAATCGAGCCGGCCCGAGGTCTCGTGCAGCTGGCTGGCCCAGACATCGTTCTCGACGACGATCGGCCGCAGCAGGATCACGAGCTCGGTGCGCGCGTTCGCGATCTTGGAATGCTCGAACAGCCGTCCGACCCAGGGGATGCGCGAGAACCACGGCACGCCGAAGGTCTGGTCGCGCGAATCGTTCTGGATCAGCCCGCCGATGACGACGACCTGTCCGCTCTCCGCGCGCACGATGCTGTCCGACTCGCGGATGGTCGAGAACGCGAGCGGCAGCTCCTGCTCGAGATCGGAGATCGTGAAGGTCTTGGTCTGGTCCTCGACCTCGGTGACCGAGGGATGGACGTGGAGGATGACGCCGCCGCCGTCGCTGATCTGCGGCGTGACGTCGAGGGCGATCCCGGAGAAGAAGGGCGTCAGGGTCACGTTCGGCGTCGACGTCGTCGCCGTCCCCGTCACGACCGTGGTCGAGACGTTCGTCACGAAGAATTCGTCGCTGCCGACCTTGATGACGGCCTTCTGGTTGTTGACGGTCGAGATGCGCGGATTCGAGAGGGTACGGACCTGGCCCTGGCTCTCGAGCAGCTCGATGAAGACGCTGAACTTGTCGGCCTGCAGCGCGAGCGAGAAGACGCCGCCGAAGGCGCTGCTCGCGGTGCCGGCGAAGAGGTCGGAGAGGGGCGGGCCGAGATCGGGGGCGCCGCC
>CAZFKD010000061.1:0-11291 GCA_964519695.1 uncultured Spirochaetaceae bacterium | reverse complement strand
GCGGACGCGCACGCCGCGAGCGGAGCCGGCCGCCACCTCCCTGCAGGGCCGCTCGGCCACGAACACCCCGTTTTCGATCGGTGTCGTGGACGCTGCCGCCGCCCGTCTGGCCGACGACGCCGGTCCCGCCTTCGACCGAAGCGAGCTTCGCCCAGTTGATGCCCGACTGGAACCCGTCGCTGAGCGTCACCTCGAGGATCTTCGCCTCGAGGATCACGACGCGGTTCAGCGACAGCTCGGCCGAGCGGATGTAGGCCCCGACGCGATCGAGCTCGTCGGGAAAGGCGCGCACGACGAGCAGCCCGGCATGCGGGCTGGAGACGACCTCGCGGCCTTCGGCGCCGCCGACGATCGCCTTCACGCTCGCGACGATCTCGTTCCAGAGATCGGCATCGCTCTCCGTCTGGACACGGCTTCCGGTATTCGAGCCGCCGCCCGGACCGCCCGTCGTCGTCGCGCCATTCATGCCGCCGTTCATGCCATTCATGCCATTGATGCCGTTGTTCGAGACCTGATCGGCGATCTGGCCGGAGCTGACGCGCGTGTCCGAGGATCCCGTGCGGTGGAGATTCAGGTAGTCGAGCTGGAAGACGCGGGTGCGAAGGCCGGCAGGCAATACGAGAAAGCCCGTGCGCGTGCGCTCGTAGCCGAAGCCGTAGGCCTGCTGGACGGTATCGAGGACCTCCTCGACCGTGACGTCGCGCAGCGAGAGAGTGATCTCGCCGTCGACGCCGGGGGCGAGGGTCAGCGACTGGTCGGTGCCTTCGACGAGGCTCATGAAGAACTGGCGAGCGGGCGCGCGGTCGACGGTGACGTCGAAGCGGGGCTCGTCCGGGCGCAGCTGCGCTCGGCTCGGGGATCCGGGCGTCGGCAGGAGCGCCGCTTCCACCTCCGGCGGCAAGCTCGATGCGTCGAAGCTCGCGCCGAGGGTCTCGGGCGCGGCCGGATCGGTCTTCGGGCTCGACGCACAGCCGAGGGGCTGGATGGCGAGGGCGAGGGCGACGCCGAAGGCGGCCCACCGCTCTGCGGTCGATCTCATCGCGACTCTCCTTGCGGATCGGGACTCGGCGGAGCGTCGGCGACGGCGGCGGGAGGGCCGGCGGGCGCGTCCGCGAGGCGGGCATTCTTGAAGGCGGGCGAGACGAGCTCGAGCTCGACGATCTCGTCGCCGCGGCGAAGGCGGACGCGGTCGGCCTCGATCGCGAGCACGCGGGCATCGCCGATCGCATCGGAGACCCGAACGCGTCGATCGTTGATCACGGCAATCCGGCGATCGTCCGCATGCAAGATCGCGCGCAGGACGAGCGCTGTCTCGGCGCCGGGCGCCGCCGGCACGGCGTCGACGCTCGCGGCCGCCGGCGGACGGGTCGGATCCGGCAACGGCTCGGCCGCACGCGGCGACGCCGCGGCGAACGAGACTGCGAGACTCGCGGCAACGACGCCGCACAGCATCGGATTTCTAGACACCGACCCATTCCTCCCGCTCCGAGAGCGTGTGGATCTCGATCGTCACGTGCGCCTCGGGATGCTGTTCGACCCGGTACTCGAGGCGATCCCAGAGCAGCTGCCACGGCGATGCTTCGAGGCGGCGCAGATAGTCGAGCGTCGCCGCGAAGTCGCCCCGGATCTCGAGGCGGAGGCCGTGCTGATAGAGCGTGCTCGCGCCGTTCGTCTCCTCGGGACCGAGCCGGCGCGGCGCTTCGCTCGTGAGGTTCAGGAGCGCGAGACGTCCGTCGCTCGCGAGCAGCTCTTCCAGGATCTCGACCGCGGCCTCCGGCGGCACGAGCCGGGCGACGGCGTTGCGGATGCCTTCGTCGATCGTGTCGACCTGGCGCACGAGCTGGCGGATCTCGTCGCGGCGAGCGCGCTCGGCGCCGTCGATCTCGGGGTTGCGCTTCGGCTCGAGCGCTCCCTCGAGCGCCGCGACGCGTTCGGTCTGGGACCGCAGCGCGACGGCGACTTGCTCGCGCGTGGTCTCGATCGGCCGCAGCGCGACCTGGTCGAACAGGAAGCCGACCAGCGCGAGCAGCATGCCCGCGACGAGCATGCGCTCGCGCGGTGCGAGCGCTCGGAAGCGGCCGTCGAGCTCGTCGAAGCGCAGGCGCAGCGGCGATCCGGGCGTAGCGCTCATCGGCCGTCTCCCGGCGCGCCGTCGGCGCTGCCTCGCGTCGCGACCTGGAATCGGAGCCCGGCGCCGGGCTCGGGGGCGCGCTCGATCTGGAACGTGCGGAACTTGCGGCCGGCGAAGACGGGCTCGGCGCGCAGCCGGCGCAGGAAGGTCGGAATGTCCTCGGCGCGCAGGGTCCGGCCGGCGAGCGCGATCGATTCGCCGGCGTCGGCGAACTCGATCCGCTCGAGCCAGACGCCGTCGAGATCCTGACGGGCGAGCCCGGTGAGGAGCGCGGAGAAGCGCGCGCCGGAGCCCGGCTCGCGCTGACCGAGATCGCGCAGCAGCGCGAGGCGGGCGTCGCGGCGATCGCGCAGGGCGCTCGCGTCGGGGCCGGCGGGCGTCGCCTCGCCGAGGCGCAGATTCTCTGCCTCCGCGCTCGCGATCTGCGCTTCGAGCGTCATCGCCTGCGCTTCGAGCCCGGCGAGCTCGCGGCGATCGCGCTGCAACGCGTAGGCCTGGTAGGCGGCCCATGCGCCGAGGGCGACGAGCAGCGCGGCCGCGAGCCGGACGACGCGGCCGAGTCCGAAGGACTCCGAGCGGATCCGGATCTGCCGGGGGACGAGCGCGGCCCCGAAGGTCGAATCGCCGGCGAGGGCGGCGCCGCAGGCGAGGGCGAGGGCGCCGTGCTCGCGGGAGGGCGGCGGCGTTTCGAATTCGAAATGCCGCTCGAGCGCGAAGGCTTCGACGCGGAGCGGACGCAGCGCTTCGGCGAGGGCGGGGGCGAGCGGGGCCAGGTCGATGGGGCCCGGCAGCAGCGACAGGCGCGTGGCAGGCGGGCGGCCGTACTCGCTCTCGTAGTAGTCGAGCGAGCGCTGGACGTCGAGCAGCAGCGGCTCGATGAGCGCCGCGATCTCCGGGCCGGCCGGCTCGTCGGACGCGAGGGCGCGCTCGGCGGCCTGGTCCATCATCGCCGCGTCGACGCGCAGGGGGCGCGCGAGGAAGAGATGCGCCTCGCTCGCGAGCGTGAGCAGGCTCGATTTCGAATCGATCCGGATCATCGCACCGCCGGGCACCGGATCGCCGATGCCCGTCTCGAGGGCGAGCATCGCCGACTCGACGACGTCGAATCCCGCGCAGACCAGTCCCGCCTCGCCGACGGCCTCGGCGAGGGCGGTCACGGTCGTCTCGCGCGCGGCGACGACGAACATGTGCGGTGTGCGCGCGCGCCCGCGCTCGTCGGGAATCGTGAGGACGGCGATCGCCGCCGACTCGACGTCGATCTCGACGAGGTCGCGGATCAGCCAGCGGGTCGCGTCGGCGAGCTCTTCGTCGGGGATGTTGGCCGGGCGCTCGACGAGCTTGAGGTCGTAGTCGGCGGGGGGGAGGGTGACCCGACAGGCGGCGCCGCGCAGAGCGTGTCGTTCGACGAAACGCCGCAGGCCAGGGCCGAGATCCGCGTTCGAGTCGGCCGCAAAGACCTCGAAGCCGAGCACCTTCGGCGGCGCTTCGTTCGCGCCCGGTCCGGCGAGGGCGACGACCGCGATTTGATCACCCGCGACGGCGACGCCGACGCGGACGCCTCCGCTGCGCCCCGATCGTCTCATCGATCGTTTTCCGAGCACCGTTCGCTCTCTCCCGTCGCGGTCGTATCGTGCGGTCCGCCCGGCGCGTGGCCGACCGCGCGCCGCGAGCCTGATCCGTGGCGCGGGCGGATGTCCCGACCTGCGTGCTGGCGTAGGGCTCGATGCTTCCGCTTTTAACGGAACCTGCGGGTGAAAGTTGAGGCGGTGCGCGTGGGATGCGGCCGGAGCGCCGCGATTCGCGGGACCGATCGGTGGAGCATGCAGGGAATTCCCATTGGAGTCAGGAGATCTCCTGAGGGGGTGCCGATCGGATCCCCTGGAACGTTCGCGAAGCCCTTCCGCAGGACGGGGGTGGCGGAGGGCGGGGATTGGTCGGCATGTTTCGCGAGCGGTGACGGCGAGCGCGGCTGACGTAATGTGCGAGTCGCTCGACGCCGCGTCGTCGGCGCAGTTCGGGCCGAATATCCGAGCCGATTCGAGGTTCATCATCACCGGCGAATGGAACTGCAGCCGCCTGCTCCTCAGAGTCATCGTCGTCGTGGCGCTCGCCGCGGGCTGCGCGGGAGAAGGACGCGGGCCGGGCCAGAAGAGCCGGCGAGTCGCCCATTCCGACGGCTGGCTCGCGATGGGCACCTTCTTCGAGGCGGATCTGCGCGTGCGCGAGCGCGATCTGCCGGTCGCGAAGACCTGGCTCGACTGGGCGAGGGTCGAGCTCGTCCGGCTCGAAGCGATCTACTCGCGGCAGGACACGCAATCGCGGCTCTCCGCGCTGAATCGCCGGCTCGCGGAGCCGTCGGTCGCCTTGCAGGGGGTCGAGATCGATCCTGCGCTCGAGGCGGTGCTCGTCGAGTCCGTCGGCGTCTGGCGGGCGACCGGCGGTGCATTCGACGTCACGGTCGGTCCGCTCGTCGAGGTCTGGCAGCGCGCGGCCGAGCGAGGACGATGGCCCTCGGTGGAAGCGCTGCGCCGCGCTAAGGGGCGGGTCGGGAGCGAGCGGCTCCGACTGGTCGGCGGCGGGCGACTCGAGGTGGCTTCGAGTCGGGTTCGGATCGATCTCGACGCCGTCGCGAAGGGGGCAGCGCTCGACCATCTCGGCGACGCGCTCGCGCGTGCCCTGCCGGATGCGGCGGCGCTCCTCCGCTTCGGCCAGGGCAGCACGCTCGCGATCGGCGATCCCGACGGAGAGGGTTGGCTCGTCGCCGTGAAGTCCCGCGATCCGAAGGGCGGGCAGCTCGCGACCGTGCGGGTTCGCGATCGCGCGGTCTCGGTCAGCTCGAGCCTCGGGAGCGTCAGCGAGATCGCGGGGCAGACCGTGTCCGACATCATCGATCCGCGTACAGGGAGCACGGTCGAGGGGGCGCTCGAAGCGGTCGTGATCGCCGACCGGTCGACGCGCGCAGATGCCTGGAGTACGGGGCTGCTCGTCCTCGGCGCGCAGCGCTCGACGATCCGTCTCGTCGAGCAGGCGGGCGTCGAGGCGCAGGTCTTCGATTCGTCGGGGCGCAGCGTGAGCAGTACGGGCTTCGAGGCCTATCTCGCGTCGGCCTCGCCCGATTAGGCCGAGCCAGACGAGATGGCACGGGACTGCCCGAGCCTCTCGGACCTCGGGCGCTGCACGGGCCCTCTTGGGTCAGGCTCGATGCACCGCACCCAACCGCACCCAACCGCGCCCCACCGTGCCTCCGCGGGACCGAACGCGTCGGTCAGTCGGCGCTGCGACCGCTCCCGCCGCCCGCGGCGTTCTCCGCCGCCGCGGCGAGCGCGCATTCGCGGCGCGTCTCTTCCGCGCACTCGCATTCGCGGCCGCACGATCCGCGCAGCTTGCGATTCGAAAAGATCACGCCGACGGCCATCGCGGCCATCACGATGCCGATGAGCGCGACGCTGGCGAGCACGGTCTCCATTGCATCCTCCGGCGGCTCCGGCCCGTCTCCCGCATGTCTCCCGTATGGAGCCCGGGGATCCCCTCCGTCCGCAGACGGCGCGCCGCGCGATTCCTTCGGGAATCCCCGCCGGTCGCCGGAATCCACGCGCCGCGGCCGGACGCCTCGACCGAGCCTAACTCGCGAGCCCGCTCATCGCCCGCCGCGACAGCGCGACGCGGCGAATACGGCGATCGCGAGCGTGAAGAGCTCGACGCCGATCTTGTCGATCGACAGCGGCGCGCCGTGCATCGCCCAGGCCACCGTTCGATAGAAGGCCGCGCCGCCGACGAGCAGCGCCGCCGCCTGGAACCACTGCCGCTCGAGCCGGACGGCCCCGAGGACGAAGCTCGCGCCGATGCCGAGGAAGAACGCGCCGGTATCGCCGATCTGCGTGCTGCGCGCCGCGCCCGAGAGCAGCGGCAGGTCGAGGGCGTTCGCCGCGTCGCCCGGCGCGACCAGCCATTGGAAGGCGATCAGACAGAAGAGCCCGCCGGGAAGGGCGGCGAGCAGTCGGAGCGGCAGAGGCATTCGGTTCCTTTCGTTTGCAGTTCGATCGATCACCACCGGGCGATCCACGGCAGCCAGGCGTCTTCACCGGTGAAACGTCAGGCGTCTGCGAGCGCGAGGGCGACGAGCGAGAGGATCCGGGGGCCGAAGACGACGGTAGCGACGACGAGGGCCGTCAGCGCCGCCAGGAGCACGGCGCCGGCCGCGACGTCCTTCGCTCGCGCGATCCCGGGATGCCACTGCGGAGAGACCACGTCGCAGAGCGCTTCGAGCGCGGTGTTCATGCCCTCGGCCACGAAGACCAGCCCGATCGAGAGCACGACGGCGAGCCACTCGGACCGCGTGATCCCGAATCCGAGGCCGGCGGCGACGGCGACGACCACCGCCAGCGCGTGGATCCGCGCGTTCGGCTCGCTGGCCAGCATGGCGGCGAGGCCGCGCCCGGCGTTCCGGAAGGACCGCATGCGCCGCAGGATCGGCGATTGCCCGCGCGCCGCGTCGGTCTTCGCTTCGCGTCTTCGATCGGTCATCGCCCGTCGCCTCGCGCCGCGCTCATGGCCATTCAGGGTCCGGCGGACTCCGGCGCCCCGACCGGCTCGGGGAAGAGGGCATTGCGCTCCTCGACGAATCCGCCGCCGTCGGCGCGCGTCAGCGTCATCGCGCCCAGGTTCCACTGCTCGGCCAGCGCGAGCCCTTCGTGCGCGCCGAGGATCATCAGGGCCGTCGCGAAGCCGTCGGCCTGGGTCGCAGTCGGGGCGATCACCGTCGCCGATGCCATTCCGTTCTCGATCGGCCGGCCGGTGCGCGGATCGAGGGTATGCGAGAGGCGGCGGCCATCCTGGAGATAGTAGGCGCGATAGTCGCCGGAGGTCGCGAGGCCCTGGTTCGAGAGCTCGACGACCGATCGGACCCGGCGGGTCTCCTCCTCGACGGGCTCCTCGATTGCGACGCGCCAGGGCTGGCCGTCCGGGCGATGGCCGGCGGCGAAGATCTCGCCGCCGATCTCGACGAGGAAGTCGCGGCGGCCGAGCTCGAAGAGGCCGGCCGAGACGTGATCCGCGGCGTAGCCGGGCGCGATCGCCGAGAGGTCGATCTCGACCCGGGGATCGAATTTGTGGAGGAAGCCGCCGCGCACGGGGTTGCCGCGCCCGACGTGGACGATCTCCGCGCCGGTGCGCGACAGATGATCGTCGATCTCCGCCTGCGAGGGCGGGTCCGCGATCTGGGCGCCGTGGCCGAAGCCCCAGCGCGCGACGAGGGGGGCGATCGTGATGTCGAAGGCGCCGCCGCTCCATTTGCAGAGCTCGATCGAGAACGAGACCAGCTCGGCGGTCGGTGAAGAGACGTCGAAGGGCTCGGTCGACCGGCTCGCGTTGAAGCGCGAGACCTCGCTGTCGGGTCGCCAGGTCGAGAACCAGAGATCGATCTCGGCGAGGCGCGCTTCGATCATGCGCTGCGCATCGGAACGCAGCGTTTCGTCGAGGCCTTCGCCGGCGATCCGGACCTCCCAGGTCGTGCCCTGGGTGTCGCCGGTGAGCACGAGCACGCCCTCTGCCGGCCCCGGGACCGGGGCCAGCAGGAGACGATGGATGCTGAGACCCGCGAGCAGGACGAACGCGATGGCCATCGCCCGAAGCGTGCGTCGGTCGAGCTCGATTCGGGGCGGCGGCATGGCGCGGCGATCAGCCGCCGAAATCGTCGAAGAGGACGTTCTCCGGCTCGACGCCGAGGTTCGTCAGCATCTTGATGATGGCCGAGTTCATCATCGGCGGGCCGCAGATGTAGTACTCGCAATCCTCCGGCGCGGGATGGTCCTTCAGGTAGTTGTCGAAGAGGACCTGATGGATGAAGCCCTTCATGCCCGTCCAGTTGTCTTCCGGCAGCGGCTCCGAGAGGGCGAGGTGCCATTTGAAGTTCGGGTTCTCGGCCTGGATCGAGTCGAAATCCTCGATGTAGAACGCCTCGCGCAGGCTGCGGGCGCCGTACCAAAACGTCACCTTGCGGTCCGTATGCAGCCGCCGGAACTGGTCGAAGATGTGCGAGCGCATCGGCGCCATGCCGGCACCGCCGCCGACGAAGATCATCTCGTTCTTCGTGTCCTTGGCGAAGAACTCGCCGAAGGGGCCGGAGATCGTGACCTCGTCGCCGGGCTTCAAGTTGAAGATGTAGGACGACATCTTGCCCGGCGGGACATCGGGCATGCGCGGCGGCGGCGACGCGATGCGGACGTTCAGCATGATGATCCCGTGCTCCTCGGGATAGCTCGCCATCGAGTATGCGCGCGTCACCTTCTCGTTGACGGTCGAGGTGTAGCGCCAGACATCGAACTGGTTCCAGTCGCCGTGGTACTCGGGCTCGATCGCGAAGTCCTTGTAGTGGACGGTATGCGGCGGGCATTCGATCTGGATGTAGCCGCCCGCGCGGAAGGGAACCGCCTCGCCGGCCGGCAGCTCGAGCACGAGCTCCTTGATGAAGGTCGCGACGTTGTGGTTCGAGCGGACCTTGCACTTCCACTTCTTGACGCCGAAGACCTCGTGGGGGACCTCGATCTCGAGGTCCTGCTTGACCTTGACCTGGCACGAGAGGCGGTAGCCCTCGCGCGCCTCGCCGCGGTTGATGTGGCCCTTCTCGGTCGGGAGCAGCGAGCCGCCCCCTTCGAAGACCTTGACGCGACAGACGCCGCAGGTCCCCTGACCGCCGCAGGCGGAAGGAATGAAGATCTGCTGGGCGGCGAGGGTCGAGAGCAGCGTCGAGCCGGCAGGCGCCGTGATCGCTTTCGACGGATCGTCGTTGATCAGGATCTTGACGTCGCCGCTCGCGACGAATTTGGAGCGCGCGACCATCAGGATCAGGACGAGCGCGACGATGACGAGTGTGAAGGCGACGACGCCGTAGAGGACTGTTTCCATCAGAGCTGGATCCCCGCGAAAGCCATGAAGGCGACCGACATCAGGCCGACGGTGATGAACGTGATCGGCAGCCCGCGCAGGGCCGGGGGCACGTTGTTGTAGCGGAGCTTCTCGCGAATCGCGGCGAGCACGACGATCGCGAGCGCCCAGCCGATTCCCGAGCCGATGCCGAAGACCGCCGCCTCGGGCAGCGAGTAGTCACGCTCCTGCATGAACAGCGAGGCGCCGAGGATCGCGCAGTTGACCGCGATCAGCGGCAGGAAGATGCCGAGCGCGGCGTAGAGCTCGGGCGAGAAGCGGTCGAGCGCCATCTCGACGATCTGGACGACCGCCGCGATCGTGCCGATTAGCGTCAGGAACGAGAGGAACCCGAGGTCGACGTCGGGAAGGCCCGCCCAGGCGAGCGATCCCGGCTTCAGCAGAACGGTGATCAGGATCTGGTTCAGCGGCGTACAGATGCCGAGAACGAATATGACGGCCAGGCCGAGCCCGATCGCCGTTTCGACCTTCTTGGAGACCGCGATCAGCGAGCACATCCCCAGGAAGAAGGCCAGGGCCATGTTCTCAACGAAGATGGCCTTCGTTGCCAAGCTCAAGTAGTGCTCCAACGTGGAACTCCTCTTCGATTTGTGCGGGCTTCCAATAGGTCCGGAGGATCCAGATGAAGGATCCGATCAGGAAGAAGGCGGCGGGCGCGAGCAGCATGAGCCCGTTCGGGACGTACCAGCCGCCCTGGGTCACGGGCTTCAGGATCGTGTAGCCGAGCAGCGAGCCCGAGCCGATCAGCTCGCGGAAGAACGCGACGACGATCAGGATCAACGAGTATCCGAGGCCGTTGCCGATCCCGTCGACGAAGGAGACCCAGGGCTTGTTCTGCATCGCGAACGCGTCGGCGCGGCCCATCACGATGCAGTTCGTGATGATGAGGCCGACGAAGACCGAGAGCTCCTTCGCCGTCGAATAGACGAAGGCCTGCAGGATCTGGTCCGTCACGATCACGAGCGATGCGATCACCGTCAGCTGCACGATGATCCGGATGCTGTTCGGAATCCACTGTCGCAGCAGCGAGACCGTCAAATTCGAGAAGCCGATCACGAAAACGACGGCCACCGACATCACGAGTGCAGTCGAGATCTTGGTCGTCACTGCGAGGGCGGAGCAGATTCCGAGGACCTGGAGCGCGATCGGATTGTTGTTGAAGATCGGATCGATGAACGCGTCGCGTGTGGTGACCTCGGCCATGGCTGCTACTCCTTCGATCTCCGTTCGATCCCCAGACTCTAGATTCCCGGATCAGATCCCGTATCCGATGGGCCGCCCAGGGCTCGCTCGCGCGGGCGCTGGGCTGTGCGTTCAGGCGCCCGCCTGGGCGCGGTACTGCTCGAGGTAGGGACCGAAGCCGTTTTCCCCGAGCCAGAACCGCAGCAGGTTCGTGACGCCGCGGCTCGTGATCGTCGCGCCCGACAGGCCGTCGACGTTATAGGGATCCTCGGCCGCCGGACCCGCCGCGCCCTTCTTCACCGAGATCGACGGAACGCCGCGCTCGTTGAAGGCCAACCGGCCGGGCCAGAGCGACTTCCAGCGCGGATTGTCGACCTCGCCGCCGAGGCCGGGAGTCTCCTTGTGGCTGTAGAACGTGATCCCGACGATCGTGCGGGTATCGGGCGCGAGGGCGAGGTAGCCGTAGAGGGTGCCCCAGAGGCCGTACCCCTCGATGGGGAGGATCAGCGCCTTGCGCTCGCCGTCCTGCACCACGTCGAAGACGACGGCCTGGTTCGGCAGTCGCATGATCTTCGCGAGGTTCTCGGGCGCCTTCGTGCTGCGCTTCGGATCCTTCGAGGCCGAGAGCTGGTCGAAGGTCGCCGCGTCCACCGACTCGTCGAGCTCGCCCGTCGCGAGATCGATGACCTTCGCCTGGATCGACGACGCGTAGAGGGAGGTGATCTCCTCGCGGGGCATCGACTTCCCTTCCTCGATCAGGCCGGCCACCGTCAGGACCTTTTGCTGGCGATCGAGGAGCTTGTTCGCGTCCTGCCGGTCCTTGAGGCCCACCGCCGCACCGGCGACGAACACCGCGCAGACGAGACACACGGCCGTCGCGAAGCCCACGACGTAGCCCGTACTATGCTGCATAGCGCGCTTGCCTCCGGCGCACGTTGGCCTGGATGAAGAAGTAGTCGATCAGCGGCGCGAACATGTTCATGAACAGGATCGCGAGCATCATGCCTTCGGGATACGCGGGATTGACCACCCGGAT
>CAZFKD010000060.1:11186-13434 GCA_964519695.1 uncultured Spirochaetaceae bacterium | reverse complement strand
ACGAGGCCCCCGAAGGGGTTCGATACGCTCGGCACTCGCTTGTTCGAGGGCTAGACGCGATCGGCGCGACCGGCGCCCGGAGAGCGGGCGGCGGCCAGCCAGGCGAGCCCGAGGCCGACGAGCATCGCGGCGCCCGGCTCGGGGGCGGGGACATAGGCGAAATCGTCGATCAACGCGCGGTCCGACCCCGTCGATCGGATCCGGAAGGACTGGATCGCGACGCCCTCGGTCGCCCCGAAGTAGCCGCGGCGCGCGTTGCCGGTCAGGCCGGGGCTCTGGCTGTCGACGACGTAGGTGCCCAGCAGGACGTCGCCGACGCCGTAGGTCGTGATCGTCCAGGCGATGTCGAGGGCGTTCAGCGCGAAGCCGAATGCGAGGACACCACCGCCGGTGAAGACGACGTCGAGATCGTCGTTCGCCGCGCCCGTCGAGCTGACCGTATCGAGACAGCGGCCCGTGGTTCCGAACGCGCCGCAGAAGACGTCATCGACGTCCTGATCCGCGATGGCCAGATGAAGGGTCGCATCGATCGGGAATCGAACATCGCGGAGTTCCTGCGCCACAACGCCGAGGTGATCGCGACGGTGCCCGCCGATCGCCTGCTCGTGTTCGACGTGAAGCAGGGAGGGGAGCCGCTCTGCGCGTTCCTCGGGGTGCCGGTACCGGACGCGCCCTTCCCGCATCTCAACGAGAGCAAGGGCTCGATGCAGGCGCGGATCTTCCAGTTCTGGCTCGAGACGACCTCGCCGCGCGCGCGCCGCCTGGGCGCTCGGCGCCGCGACGGTCGTCGCAGCCCTGCTGCTCCGCGTGCTCTAGCGATCGCCGCGCCCGTCCTCGAAGGCGGTCCGGGCCGCCAGGCTCGCTGCTAGGCGAGCGTTCCGCCGTCGACGCGGATCTCCTCGCCGTTGATGTGGATGCCGTCCTCGCTGGCGAGCATCGCGATCACGCCGGCCACGACCTCCGGACCCATCGGCTTCGAGATCGACATCGTGCGCGCCATCAGCCGCATGTCGGCATCCTTCGGCAAGATCCCGTCGCCCGACATCGCGGTCTGGATCGATCCGGGATTGACCGCATTGCAGCGCAGACCCTGCTTGCCGAACTCGACCGCGAGCGTGCGCGTCAACGCGCTGACGCCCCCCTTGCTCGTCCCGTAGGCCGCGCCATAGGGCAGCCCCGCGAGCGCCGAGGTCGAGGACGTATTGACGATCGCGCCGCGCGTCGCGAGCAGATGCGGCAGGGCCGCCTGGCAAAGCAAGAATGTCCCGACGAGGTTGACTTCGAGCACCCGCCGGAACTGCGAGACCGTGATCTGCTCGAAATGCTGGAGCAGGATGATGCCGGCGATGTTGCACAGCGCATCGAGGCGTCCAAAGCGGTCGATGCAGGCCTGCATCGTCTCGCGGACCTCGTCCTCGCGCGTCACGTCGCAGCGGGCATGGGCCACCGCCGCACCGAGCGCCTCGCACTGCTTCGCCGTCTCCATCAATCCGTCGACCGCGAGATCGATCAGGAAGACCGAGGCGCCCTCCGAGGCCAGCCGGAGCGCCGTCGCGCGTCCGATTCCCGCCGCCGCCCCGGTCACGAACGCAACCTTGCCTTCGAATCGTCGCATGTCTGCCTGCTCCTGCGGGTGGGGCGGCGCCGATCCGCGGCCCCGGGCGGTCGGAGCTTGGCGCGCTTCGGCCCCCCTGGCGACCCTCGCGCGGCCAGATCGGGCCGTTTCCTGCCCAGCTTCGCCCTCTCACGCAACGTCAGCGAGAAATTCCGCTCGGTCGGCCCGATCCGCGAGAAGAATCCCTGCGATTTTCGGTGGGCCGCCGCCACAACCCCGTACCAGAGGCACGTGCAGCTTCGTGCCCTGGCTCAATCGGCCACGCGTCGTCTCATGACGCGTCTACGGAGTTGTCCATGTTGTTCCTGCGCCGAACCCATCCCCTTGCCTCGCTTCTCACCTCTCTTCTCGTCCTGATCGGCCTCGCATCGACCGCCGGGGCGGCGATCGTCACCGCGCCGGCGACCTCGGGAGGCAGCCGTCCGATCGATGGGACGTTGACCGTCGACGACGGCATCGATCCGGGCAATCTCGTCATCACCTTCATGCTCGATGCCGCCGCCGGCGACATCCGCGGATTCCTCGCCCACGTCGCGGACGAGAGCATGATCAGCGGGCTCTCGGTCGTCGGCTACAACAACCGCGCGAGCCAGTTCGCCAACATCGTTGTACCCGCCGACATCGACAAGCAGA
>CAZFKD010000060.1:0-11176 GCA_964519695.1 uncultured Spirochaetaceae bacterium | reverse complement strand
CCTGCAGGGCGGCGAGGAGCCGCGGCCTCGGGCAGCCGGGCTCCGCCTGCCCCTGCGATTTCGGCCTGAAGTTCCCGGCCAGGACGGGAACGAGCGTGACCTTCACGCTGACCCATGAGACCGTCGACCTGACCCTCGACCTCTTCTATGGTCAGGACTTTGCGGTAAAGGCGGCGAAGATCCGGACGGAGAACGGCTCGCGCAAGTCGAAGGGCATCAAGACCGCGATCCTCCAGGGCCAGGTGCCCAACGTGATCCCGGAGCCGACGACCGCCGTCCTGACGGTTCTCGGCCTCGGCGGGCTGTCGTACGCAGGTCGCGCCCGGAAGATCTGATTCTCCGCTGCGCGGGCGGCATAGGCCTCGTCCGTCTTCGCTGGCGCGTCGCGCCTCGGGACCGGAGCGGAATTCGAGAAGGAACGGCGTCGCCTCTCTCCGGAGGGGCGGCGCCTTTTTTCTTGGGTCGCCGCGATCGGTGGTGGGCGATAGATTCCGCTCATCGAGATCGATTCCCGAGTCTCGACGAACCAGAAGAACGCGGCGAAGGCAAAAACGAAGGAGAACGATCCATGCGGCATCGCGAACACGCCCCGAGAATCCAGTTCCTGCTGGCCGTGATCGGTCTCGGCCTCCTCGCAGTCGGCGGTTGTCGCAGCACGGACGGCGAGGCGACCCGCATCGAGGTCTTCAAGACGGCGACCTGCGGCTGTTGCACGAAGTGGATCGACCATCTCGAGGCGGCGGGCTTCGAGGTCGACGCGAAGGACCTGCCCGACCTCGCCTCGCTGAAGACCGAGAACGGGGTCCCGGGCGACCTGATCTCCTGTCATACCGCCCTCGTCGACGGCTATGTCCTCGAGGGCCACGTCCCTGCTTCGGACATCGAGCGCCTGCTCTCCGAGCGGCCGGACGTCCGCGGACTCGCCGTGCCCGAGATGCCGCTCGGATCGCCGGGCATGGAGCATCCGGACCCTTCGCGTCATCAGCCCTACGACGTCCTGTCCTTCGGCCCGGGCGGCGTGCGCGTCTACGCCTCCCATCCCGCGGCGAGCTGACTTCGAGGAGGATCGCGCATGTTCGCCCACGGGATGCTCCTGCCCATCATGGCCCTGGTCGGCTGGACCTTCGTGATGTGGCTCTGGATGTACGCGACCCGGATTCCCGCGCTCCAGCGTGCGGGCATCGACATGAAGAAGCTCTCGCGAACGGGGGCGCCGCTCGTCCTTCCGCCCCGGGTCGCCCGCGTCGCGGACAACTACAACCATCTCCACGAGCAGCCGACGATCTTCTACGCGACGGCCCTCGTCGCCCAGCTCGCGGGCGGGATGGATACGCTCACGATCGGTCTCGGCTGGGCCTACGTCGGCCTGCGGGTCGTCCATTCGCTCGTCCAGGCGACGCGCAATCCCATCCCGATCCGCTTCGCCGTCTTCACCCTGGGCTCGCTCGTGCTGATGGCCATCTGGGCCCGAACGCTGCTGCGATTCGTCTGATAGCGTTGCGACCATGCCGATCAGCGAGCCCGTCGACGTCTTCGCACCTGATCTCCTGAATGGCCAGGTCGCCTTCGTCACCGGAGGCGGCACCGGCATCGGCCGGGAGATCGCCCGCGTCCTCGGTCGCCATGGCGCCCGCATCGCGATCGCCTCGCGGCGTCGCGCGGTCTGCGAGGAGACCGCCGCCGAGCTCCGCGGCGAGGGCATCGATGTCCTGGTCGATCAGTTCGACGTCCGCAAGCCCGAGGAAGTCGAGCGCGTCGTGGGCGGGATCCTCGCGCGCTGGGGCCGGCTCGACATCCTCGTGAACAACGCCGCCGGCAACTTCCCCGCGCCGATCTCGAAGATCTCGTACAACGGCTTCAAGTCCGTCGTCGACATCGATCTGCTCGGCACCTACAACTGCTCGAAGGCCGCCTTCGAGCTCGCGATGCGCGAACGCGGCGGCAACATCGTCAACATCGCCGCGGCCTTCGAGCTGCGCGGCGTCTCCTCGCTGACGCGCACGTGCGCCGTCGAATGGGGACCGCACGGGATCCGCGTCAACGGCGTGAATCCCGGAGCGACGGGCGATACCGAGGGCATGAAGCGTTTTTCGGAGGCGGTCCGCGGCAGCAATTCGAGACCGACCAATCCGCTGGGCGTGACGAGCCATGGCCAGGACATCGCCCTCTGCGTGCTCTTTCTCGTCTCGCCCTCGGCGCGCCACGTCTCGGGCCAGGTGATCTCCGTCGACGGTGCGGGATCGGTCGACGAGCTCAAGATGCCGGTGCCCGCGCCGGGCGCCGGACCGGGCTGACGCTGCCGTTCGGATCCGAGGCGGCAGCGCCGTCAGCCGGGACCATCCCGTCACGACCATCCCGTCCGAGAGGACGACCGGGAGCAACCAGGATGAAGACGAGCCTCTCGGGTCGAACGGCGATCGTGACCGGCGCGGGCCGCGGAATCGGTCGCGCGACCGCCCATGCGCTCGCGGGCATGGGCGCGAACGTGGTCGTCAACGATCTCGGTGCTGCTCTCGACGGCGCCGGCAGCGACTCGGCACCGGCGGAGGCCGTGGCGCGCGAGATCCGGGACGCCGGGGGCAGCGCGGTCGCCAATCGAGACTCGGTCGCGGAGTGGACCAGCGCGGGGCGCATCGTCCTGGCCGCGCTCGACGCGTTCGGCGGCGTCGACATCCTCGTCAACAACGCGGGTCTGTCGCTGGCGAAGCCGATCTGGGAGCTCGACGCCGAGCTCTTCGATCGGGTCTGCGACAGCCACATCAAGGGCACCTTCTACTGCACGCGTCATGTGGTGGAGCACATGATGAAGAATCGCTGGGGCCGGATCGTGAATCTCGTCTCGCGCGCGGGGATCATCGGCGTCGCCGGCAACGCCGCCTACGGCGCCGGCAAGGGCGGCGCCTTCGGATTGACGAACGTGATCGGCCGGGATCTCGCGCCCCACGGCATCACGGTCAACGCCGGGAACCCTTCGTCGACGCAGCCGAGGATGGTCACGACCGCCGCGGAAACGTTCCGCGCCCTGGGCGGCGAAGCCGCGATCCGCGCGGACAACGCAGGTCGAAAGACGGCGCTTGGAGCGTCGACGAACTCGTCGCTGCGCTCGCTCCCGGGCTCGGGGCCGACGGTCGGCGATTCGATCGACGGTGCCGAGCACATGCTCGGCGTGGGCCTCGTAGCGGGCCCCGGAACTTCGCGTTCTACTCCGGCGACTACATCCACGCGGGTCCGCCGCCGATTTCGGAGACGGGACCGATCCGTTCGAGCATCGTGATCGATTACGGCCCGCCGGGCCGTCAGCCCGGCGAGAGCCAGGAGCAGAACGACCTCCGGAGCCACGACGTCGACGCAGCGCGGATTCGTGGGGTGCCCGACGACCGCGCAGTCGTTCCCAGCCCGAAAAGCGCAGATCGCCGGGATCCTCCGGAGTGATCGCCTCCGAATCGAGCGCCGAATCGTCGCCGCCTGCGCATGCGATCGAAGCGACGACGACAGCATCGAGCCCGGATATTTCTTGAAGCCCGTGACGAGAACGTCCAAGGTGCTGGAGATCCGCGGACCTCGGACCAAAGGCCCGTGCAGACGTACTTTCAGTACGTCGAGCAGGCCGAAGGGTGAAGCCCGTGGAGATTCGGTGCTTCGGGCGTTCGCAGTAGGGCACTCATGAATAGTTCGGGCCGGAGCAGGAGCAGGGGCAGGAGGCGAATCGGCACGAACTCCGTTCCGAGGTTCTCTCCGCGTTCATCGGCGAGACCATCCAGGACAACGAGTATGCCAACGGGGGCGCGCATCTCGCGGGCCATCGGCTCTTCGTGAACCTCGCGAAGCTCGGCCCCACCGTCCGGAAGCTCGATACGTACCCGAGCGTCGCGGAGGGCGAGGCCCAGTTCGCGTTCGTCGATCATCTCAACTGCCGGCTCGGCAAAGGGTACGACGACGGTCCGGGGCGCAAGAACTTCTCGAAGGTGCCCGCCGATCCCGCCCTCGACGCGCCGCATGCGCTCGTTTCTGCCGGCGCCCGCGCGGTGCTCGCCGAGCTCGGCGCGAAGGCCGAAACGCTCTCTCCTGCGCAGATCGAAGCGATCGTTCGCGGCCTCGAGCAGATGGAGCGCGGGAGCGACGGCGTCTTCCGGGTTCTCTCCGAGCTGACGGCGCGCTAGCCTCGTACGATCCAACCAGCCGCTCGTGTTCGGCGGAGGCGCTGCTTCGATGAATCGATGGATCCCGCTCACGTTCGTTGTTTTTCTCGTCCTCTCGGTCGTACTTTCGGACCCGGCGATGAGCCAGCAGCCGCCCGGCATTGATCCGGCGCGGATGCAGGAGATGATGAAGCAGATGCAGGACCCGGCCGTCATGCAGCGCATGCAGCAGCAAGCCGAGGCCTCGCGGGCCTGCATGAACGAGATCGATCCGGATCGGCTCGAAGCGCTCAAGACCCGCGGCGAAGCGGTCGGACAAGAGATCGAAGCGCTCTGCGCGGCCGGCAAGAAGGACACGGCGCTCGCACGCGGCATCGCGTTCCACCAGGAGCTGCAGGGCGATCCGACGATCGAGAAGCTGCGGGAATGCTCCAAGGTAATGACGGAGAGGATGAAGGGCATGCCCGGATTCGGGCCGGGCGATCTCGTCCGCGAAGAGGCCCCCGAACGCGAAGACATCTGCAGCGGAACGCGCTGAGGGCACGAGCCGGGCCCTTCGTCTCCCGGCGGTCCTCGTCGGCTCCGTCGATCGTGGCGTCGCGCGGGTCAGAGGGATGAGCGGCGCTCGCGCAGCGGGTATCGTCCGGTGATGTCGTCCGAAACGATCCGGGGTGTGTGTCTTTGCGGAGCGGTCGAATACGAGGCCGATGGACCCTTCGCCGGCTTCCAGTACTGCCACTGCTCCCGCTGTCGGCGATTCACGGGCAGTGCCCATGCGGCGAACCTCTTCTGTCCGCCGGCACAGTTCCGGTACACGAAGGGCGAGGCGAACGTCGGACGCTATGCGCTTCCGGATGCGCGCTTCTTCGCGACGTCGTTCTGCCGGACCTGCGGCAGCAGCCTTCCCTGGCCCAATCAGGCCGGGACGACGGTGATCATTCCGGCCGGAACGCTCGACGTCGATCCGTCGGTCCGGCCGACCCGGAACATCATGTGGCGCTCGCGCGCGCCCTGGCTCGTCGAGACCTCCGAGCTCGAGAAGCACGACGAGCTGCCGCCCCGCAAGGGAAAATGAGCGGATCGGCGCAAGGGAATCGCGATCGACTCTCCCGATTCGTTCGCATTGCGTGTGAAGAGCCTGCTCCGATCGAAGGCGCGGTCGACCTGGCCGGATCGCACACCTCCGCCCTTCAGGATCCGCCGACGTCCCGCGACCGGTCGTGCTCGAGCTCCTGCGCCACCGCCCGCTCGACGACCGTACCGGCGAAGAAGCGCGGGTTGGCTTCCGTATAGAAGCGCGCAGCATTGCCGAAGACGAAGGCCTTGAAATCCTCGCGCGACAGCCAGCCCTTTTCGACGTTCTCGAAGGCCTCGGCGAGGACTTCCTGCATGTCGGGCACGTCCCAATGCCCGATGTCCGAGCTGAAGAGCGCGCGGAGCGGGCGACCCTGGGGCACGCGCGACCGATCGAAGGCGAGGCTCGAGAGCGGATCGTCGGCTTCGCAGCCGAACGCGAGGCTCGGAACGAACAAGTCGACGATCTCCTCCGCGCTCCCGACCTGCATCGCCTCGAAATCGTCGAAGGGACCGGCCTGCGCGAAGGCGCCGGCGGCAACGCCGATCGCGACGCCGCCCCGCGCCGTCAGCACCGGCCCGTACCGTTCGAGCAGACTCGCGACGCGCGCCGCATCGATACGGCTCGGATCGTAGCGGCGAACGGCATCGATGTTGCGCTTCTCCCAATGGGAGAGCAGATCGCCGAGCAGTCCGACCGCCCAGTGGACCCCGCCCTCGAGCAGCGCGACGCGCAGCGCCGGAAACCGCCGCGTCACCCCGCCCATCACGAGCGACTTCGCGATCGCCTCCGCCGACGCCGCGAAATGACCGATGTGGTTGAACGCGTAGTTCGTGGGCGAGCGCCGGAATCCGATCCCCATGGTCGAGGAGTGCGCGGCGAGCGAGACGCCGAGCTCGACGGCGCGTCGCCAGAACGGATCGTAGTCGTGGATGCTGTCGATCCCGTAGCCGTCGAACCAGACGCGATGGGCCTGCCAGCGATCCTCGGGCACCGTCCGCTCGACGAAGCTCGGGATCAGGACCGTCTTGAACCCCAGCTCGAGGACGGCATGCTCGAGAGCTTCGATGCCCTCCTGCGGCGAATGGAGCGGGACGACCGCCGCCGGCGCCAGCCGATCCGCGTACGGACCGAAGATCTCGGCGGCATAACGATTGAGCGCGCGACACGCGCCGCGGCGATGCTTCTCGTCGCGAACGTGGGGGAAGACGAGCCCCGCGCTGCCGTACATGATCGCGAAATCGAGCCCGATCTCGTCCATGCGCTCGTAGAGCAGCCCCGGCACCATCGCGGTCGCGATGTCGAGAGCGCTCTCCGCCGGAATCGCCCACCACGGCCCGCGCACCGCCTGCCCCCGGTCGCGCTTCTCGGGGGCGAGGCGTTCGACAGCGAGCGTGCGTGTGCCACAGGAGGCGTCGGCGTAGAGCGTGACCACGTCGCCGATGCCCTCGTCGGAGAGGAAGCTCGCGAGGGCCGGTGCGTACTCGACGTAATGGCCATCGGCGTCGATCACCGGATGCCCGAGGCCTGCCCGGATCGCCCTGACGCGTTCGATCGTCTCGTCGCTGGACATGACGTCCTCCCTCCGCTGCGCGTCGCGCCCTCCCGATCGTGCACCCACGCACATTCCCGGGCATCCGCTCGAACCGCGCGGCTCGCACGAGCATCGCGCAGACCGCCCCGGCCGGCGACGCGGACGGAACGAATGACCGCCTGCTCCCGGGGGCGGAGCAGGCGGTCTCGCCCGACTACGAAGGCTTCATCGAAGTGGGGCGCTCGCATCCCGCGCGTGCGTCCTGCGACCCCCCACAGCGAGCGAGAGCAGTCCGGCGAGAAGCGCCGCGGCCCCGTTCGGCTCGGGCACCACGACCGGCGCGCTGACCTCGCTCGAGTCCCCGATCGCCGAGGTCGCCACGGCAACGAGATTCTGCAGCCCGCTCGGAAGGGCCACCGCCGGCTGGAACTGGACGCGTCGCTGGAGATGGGCATCCGTATCCGGGTAGCTGTCACTCCCGAGATACGTCCACGGCTGCAGCCCCGACGAGTCCGCGAGATAGAAGTCGATCGTGAGTGGATAGGCGGTGTTCGCGACGTCGGACGTCACCCGATATTCGACCCGAAGATCGCCCGTCGCGACCTCGAGCCGCGTCCCGATCGGGTCGAGCTCCGGGAAGTTCTGCAGCCGGTTCGCGCCGGTATCGGCATCGCCGAAATCGTTCGGACTGGGCCCGTCCTCGTTCAGATCGATTGCCAGGTTCGCGTTGTCGGCGATGCGATTGCCGCGGATCGCGGCGAAAGTCCCGTCCTGCATCGAGATGCCGTCGCGCAGGTTGTAACGGATGTGGTTCCCTCGTGCATCGAAGTCGCTGGACGAGGTCGTCAGTTCGGAGCCGATCACGGCAGGAAACGTTCCGCTGCCGGCCAGGAGCCGGATGCCGTGAAACTCGTTCGGGATCGGGATCCCATTCGGATGGACGCCGAGATGATTCGCGACGACGAGATTGGCATTGCTCGCCTGCTCGATCAGGATGCCGCTCCCGCCGTTCCAACCGACGACGTTGCCTTCTCCATCGCGGCCGATCTCGTGGCCGCCGAAGCTGCTCGTCGATCGGATTCCGACGTCCGTGTTCCCGAGATCGCGGCCGAGGGCGTCGGTCCCCACGTAGTTGCCGACGACATCGGCCAGGCGACTGTCGGGGCCGAGCGTGATTCCGGTCAGGTTGTTCCCGATCGTGTTCGCCCGGATCTCGACGTCGCCGTTCACGACGCGGATTCCGGTCTTCCCGTTGGGCAGGGCCTCTCCCTCGGCCGTCGTCCCGATGAAATTCGCGACGACGCGCACGTCGCCGACGGACTGCATCGGGTCTTCACCGATCAGGATGCCGTGGTTCGGGGAATGTCCGACGACGTTCGCGCGAACGAGCACCGGATCGCCGCCGTCGAGGCGGATGCCCTGGAAGGCGTTCGGCAGCGGACTCGTGCCGTCGCTGGCGACGCCGACGAGGTTGCCCGCGATCACCGTGTCCCCGACGCCGCCGAGGCTCGTCCCGATGCCGTCACCATCGTTGCCCGCGACCTGGTTCGCCGCTTCGGGCGCTTCGCCGCCGATCACGAGATCCGCCGCCGCGTCCGACACGTAGATGCCCGAGAGCGCGTTGCCGAAATCGGCGAGACCGGCATCGTCGGTCCCGATCCGGTTTGCGACGATCGTCATTCCGGGAAGGGTCGGCGAGTTCGAGGACTCGACGATCTCGATGCCGTGGCCGCCATTGTTCGAAATCAGGTTGCCCTTCGCGAGGAAGGTCGTGTCGGGCGGCGTGCCGGTCTCGATCACGCGGCCGATCTCGAGCCCGACGCCGCGTTCGACGCGGATGCCGGAATCCGTGTTGCCGAGCGTGAAGACCGGGCCACCGGAGGTCTGCTGGGCCTCGCGGCGTGTCCCGCTCGAATCGGTCCCGATCCGATTGCCGATGATGCGCGTATTGGTACCGAAAGCTTCGATCCCGACGTCGTTTCCGGAGATGACGTTCCCGCGGCCGACGAAGGCGTCGTTCTCGACCTTCGCGCCGATCCAGGTGTCGGTCGCGAGGACGTTGACGTGGATGCCGACGCCGTTCCCGCTCTTCGCGACGAAGCTGCCGGTTCCGACGTCGTGTATTCCGAAGGCACAGCGATCGATCCAGGCGCCGTCGGTCCCGTTCAGCAGGATGCCGTACGCAAAGCCGCCGATGGTGAGCCCGCGAATCGACGAGTCGGCCGCCGTCGAGAGCAGGTGAAGTCCGTAGATTCCCCCGTTCCCCAAGATGACGATCCGCGGTGTCCTCGTCGGGTCGTGGGCGGGCGCCGTCGTGCCATCGATGTCGACGGGATCGACGATCGGCTGGTAGTCGCTCGCCGGGAAGAACCGGGCGGCGCCTTCTGCGTCGTACAGCGCGGTCGTATTCGTCGAGAAGCGGATCGCGTCGCGGCCCGGCCAGGCGTTCGACTCCTCGATCGCGGCCCGCAGCGTACATTCGGGGACGTTGCCGCTCGGCGTGGAGACGACTGCCCCGGTCGAGCACAGACCGTCTCCCCAGCTCGCGTCGCTCTGATCGCCGTTGGAATTGACCTGAAAGACGATCGCCTCGGCAGCGATGGGCGATAGGAGCAGGACGCCCGCCGCCACCGCGCTTGCGAGCAGACGCCTGCCTGCAAGCACACTCTCGTCGATGCGACGCCCCGGAGCTCGGGACCTGGATTCATTGCGCTTCGTCATGTCGGATCTCCTCGCGGGCCGCTCGCGGCGGCTTTGAATGGAACGCGCAGGCATGGGCCTGCTCGCGCGCCCGGACTTCGAGGAGTCGGACGCAGCTCGGGCGCAGGGAATATCGGGGCTCGGCCGGAATCCGGTCGGCGCGCCGGGCCTGGAGCTCGCCCACCGCGGCGAATCGCGTCCCCCAGCGATCCCGAAGGCACGCGCCGGAACCAGGGCAGCCCGTTCAACCCGATGGCGTCGGGCTGGTGGCGGATCGCGGCGGAAGAGGCCGCCGTCATCGACTTCGAGCCGCCGCCCGAATGTCGCTATTGGATGCTCGTCCTGTCGAACGACTGGGGCGAGTCGTTCGACGATCGCCATCATCCGATCCATACCAACGCCCGGCTCGCGACCGGGCGCCCGGATGGATCCGTCCGGATCGTCGTCGCGCATCGGGACCCGGGCCTCTTCGGCATCCAGTGGATCGCGACGGCGGGGCATCGAGCAGGCGTCTGGCAGTTCCACGGGTACGAGCTCGACGGACCGCCGCCTTGCCCCGAACCGCGGATCGTCGCGGCCGATGCGCTCGAGGAGCTTCCGTCGCCCCGAGAGGCCGAGTACCGACTCGTTTGCGCGTCCGCGAGGCGTCCGGACTTCGTCGGTGATCGAGTCGGCAGAGCGTGTACCCTGCGCGGCCTCGTCTCGGATTCGATCGACCGTCGATCCGCTTGCGGTCCACATCGTCCATCGGCGACTCGGGAAGGAACTCATGCGCTGGCTTCTGCTCGGAGGCGTCTGGGGCCTCTACGCCTCCTTCGGCCTCGTCGCGACCTGCCTCGCGCCGCTCGTCGCGCTCGTCGAGCAGGAGCTCGGCATCGGCCACGCGGCGATGGGCAGCATTCTCGGCGCCTGGCAGCTCGTCTACATGGCCACCGCCATTCCCTGCGGCCTGCTGCTCGATCGAATCGGGAGCCGTGCCGCGCTGACGCTCGGGATCGCTCTCATCTCGCTCTCGGCGCTCGCCCGCAGCGCCGCGACCGATTTCACGACGCTTCTGCTCTCGGTCATGGCGTTCGGCCTCGGCGCACCGATCATCTCGACCGGCGCGCCCAAGGTCATCACGGAATGGTTCACGGGCCCGAGCCGCGGACTCGCGATGGGCATCTACGCGACCGGGCCCGCGATCGGCGGCGCACTCGCGCTGACGCTGACGCATTCGTGGCTGCTGCCCTGGCTCGAGGACTGGCGCGCGATCATGCGACTCTGGGCCGCCGTCGCTGCCTTCACCGGCATCGTCTGGCTCGCCGTGACCTCGCGAGCGAAGTTCCGCGAGGCCGAAGCACACAGGCGGCTCGGCGGCGCGATGCCCCAGCTCTCGGCGATGCGCGAGCTGATCGTGCTCTCCGACGTACGCGTCCTGCTGACGATGGCGATGGGTACGTTCCTGATCGCGCACGGCATCGGGAGCTGGCTCCCGGCCCTGCTCCATGCTCGCGGGCTCTCGACGATCGATGCCGGCTACTGGTCGGCGATCCCGACGCTCGTCGGCATCGCCTCGGCGCTGGTGGTTCCGAGGCTCGCGATCCCGTCCCGCCGCCGCGCCCTGCTCTTCCTGCTCGTCGCGACCTCCGGCCTGTCGACGCTCTTCCTTCAGCTCGAAGCGCGTCCTTCACTGCTCGCAGGCCTCGTCCTGCAGGGCGCGGCGGCGACAGTGCTGACGCCGATCCT
>CAZFKD010000059.1:452-13448 GCA_964519695.1 uncultured Spirochaetaceae bacterium | reverse complement strand
CTATGGGACGGGGTCCTGGCTGCGATCGAAGCCCGAGGCGAGTGCGCAGCTTGACCGGAGTGCCGGGCGAACCTCGAGATCGAGCGCAGCCTCGCCGCCGACGAACCGCGTCCGATCGCCGCCCGTGGCCCCCTGGGTTCGTTTCGCCGCCGCTCCGGCCGCTGTGTATGAATCGATCCGCCGCAACACCGCTCGCGCCCACCGATCCTCGCAGGCCCGGCAATGCGCTCTTCAAGTCCTGCGACGAGCACGCCGATCGGGCAAGCGCGGGCTCTGGCAGGCACCGAGCCCCTTTCGACCCGGTCCGGGCCCCGTCCCGAGAACTGCCGCCCGGAGGCGATCATGCGAACTATCCTGATCATTGCAGCCCTGGCAGGCCTCGTCGGCGCAGCGGTCTGGAAAAGTTCCGATACCGGCCTCGCGGTCGTGTCGATGCCGAACGCGGAAGACGTGGTGGGCGTCGAGCGCACGATCGAAGTCATCGAACACGAAGCGACGCCGAGCAATTCGCGCCGAGAAACGGGCGTCGAAAAGCAGTCCAAGCCGCCCGCGAAATCCGTTTACTACCAATGGGTCGACGAGCGCGGTTCGGTCCATTTCGCCGGCTCTCTCGACGAGGTTCCCGCGGCATGGCGATCGCGCGCCGGCCAGATCCAGCTCGATTCGGCGGCGTTCAACCGGACCGCGGTGCCCGCCGCGAAGCCCGTCCGGCCCCGGCCGATCGCCGAGGCCGCGCCGAACAACCGCAACCACGACGTCACGATCTACACCGCGCCGTGGTGCGGCTGGTGCCGCAAGACCATCGCCTTCCTCGACCAGCGCGGGATCGACTACGTCAACAAGGACATCGACGAAGACGCGACCTACGCCGACGAGCTCCGCGAGAAGAGCGGCGGAACGGCGATTCCGTTCGTCGAGATCGACGGAGAGGCGATCCGGGGCTTCGACGCCGGGCGGATGACGGCGCTGCTGGATTAGGCGCGCTCGCGATCGGCGTTCACGAGGTCGAATGCGCCTTCGGCATAGACCTTTCCGTTGATGCGCACGTCGACGACATGGCGACCGCAGTGATAGGTCCGAGTCGTAATGGGCTTCAGCGAGTGGCGCTTCTCGAGGGCGAGCGTCGCCCCGGGCGCCAGGCTCACGTTCCAGCCCTTGAAGACCTTCGGCGAGGTCCCGCCATTCGCCTTCACGTGATGGACCGCGTAGTCGATCACGAGGGGCTGGACCCGCCGCGAGCGCGAGCGCAGCACCAGGGCGAGCCGGATCGATTCGCCGAGGGCGATGCGCCGCGGCGTGAGCGCGAGGCTCGCCTCCCCCGCGAAGGGCCGCCCCAGGCCGAACGCCTCGAGCACCCGCCGATCCCCGCGCTTGACGAGCGTTCGACTGGCGTGGCGGAGCAGCGCGAGGCGCGGGGCGGGCGCGCCGGGCAGGTGGCGCTCGAGCCAGTCGGCGACGACACCCGGATGGTCCTTCGCGATGTCGTTCAGATGATTGGCGACGCTGCGCCGGACGTATTCGCTCGGATCGTCCTGCAGCGCCTCGAGCAGCGGCAGCGTCGGCGAGGGATCGGCGATCAATCCCTTCAGCTGCGAGCCCCAGGGCAACCGCGGCCGGCTGCCCTCGCTGACGAGTCGCCGGACGTGCTCGCTCGGGTCGCGGGTCCAGCGCGCGAGGGTCGCGAACGTCAGCCGGGGATGGCGTTCGATGAAAGGACGCACGGCCCACTCTGCGCTGAACCGCTGAGTCATCGCCCGCAGCGATGCCAGCGCCCGCTTCGGCGAGTCCTGCCCGCGGCGCGCGACGTACTCGCCGAGCGGCCAGACGATCCAGCCGGAGAGGCCGTCCTCCCGGCCGTGGAGCGCCGCGAGCGCTTCGTTTCCGGAAACGGGCGCGAGGGCCGCTTCGATGCCGTCGCAGGCCGCTGCGAAGTCGGCGGGGAGCGTCGCTTCGAGCGCGTCGGCGACATGGTAGGCGCGGGCCTTCAGCTCGAGCGTCTCGAGCCCGTCTCCCGCGAGCCTCCGGAACCGCCGGGCATCGAACCCCGGGCAGGATCGCGCGAGGTGGACCGCAGCGGCGGCCACGGTCCCGGGGTGGATCAGGTTCTTGAAAGGCTCGGGCATCGCGGACGAGGCTAACCCACTCCGCCGAAGGATCGGGACGCACGACGAAGGAAAACCGCAAGATTCCGACTCGTCCTCGAAGGCGTCCCGACCTCTCGATCAGCGCTTCACCGTCACCTCGCCCTTCGCATCGATGAAGTCCTGGATCGTCTGGTAGACGTACTCGCAGTCCTCGCGCGTCATCGTCGGATGACAGGGCAGCATGATGCCGTACTGCATGATCTGGTCCGCGGTCGCGAGGCCGGCCGGTGCGATGCGGAACTCCTGGTTCTTCAACATCGGCTGGCGCGTGATGTTGCCCGAGAAGATGACGCGGCTCGTGATCCCCGCGTCCTCGAGCTGGATCTGGAACTTCGTGCGGCTCCAGCCCGTCTCCGGGCGGATCTGGAGCGGATAGCAGAGCCAGGTCGTCTCGGTCTCGGGCAGGATGGTCGGCAGGATGAACTTGTCTTCATGCTGCTTCAGGAACTCCGTATGCCAGCGGAAGCGCTCCTCGCGGAGCTTCCAGAGCGTGTCGATCTTGTTCATCTGCTCGACGCCGAACGCCGCGCCGCACTCGTTGGGAATGAAGCCGTAGGCGTTCTCCTCGAAGATGAAGAGCGCGTCGTAGTCGATGCCGTCGACCTTCTCGAGGAAGCGGCCATCCGAGCTCTGCGACTTCGTGCCGTGCATCCACTTCTCGGAGGAGCGGCCCCACGCGCGCAGGGAGAGCGAGCGATCGAAGTATTTCTCGTCGTCGAAGAAGACCATGCCTCCGTTGCCGAGGGCGGTGATGATGTGGAAGATCGAGAAGCTCGTGATCGAGACGTCGGCGCGGCTCGCGGTATGGCGGCCGCGCAGCTTGCCGCCGAGGGTATCGGCGCTGTCGTGGATGACGAAGAGGCCGTGCTCGTCGGCGATCTTGCGGACGACGTCCCAATCGCAGATGCCGCCGACGAGGTCGGGGATCAGGATCGCCTTCGTCTTCGGGCCGATCGCGGCCTCGATCTGGTCGACGCGGATCTGGTAGTCCGAGAGGCCGACGTCGACGAAGACGGGCGTGCAGTCGACGTGGTAGATCGCGGCGACGTCGGACGAGAAGGTCAGGACGGGCGTGATGACCTCGGAGCCGCGCGGCAGCTCGGCGAGCCGCATCGCGACCATCAGCGCCGACGAGCCGGAGTTGACCATCACGCCGTATTTCTTGCCCATGAACTCGGCCACGCGGGCCTCGAACTCGTGGACCTTCTTGCCGGGGATCAGGCCGAGCGGGTCCTGCATCTGGGCCATCACGGCGTTGATCTCGGTCTGGTCGAACATGGCGCCGCCGTAGCGGACGGTGCGGGGCTGGATGCGCATGGGGAAATCCTTTCGGGATGCTCGAGGGGTTGTTGCGAGAGGCGGAACGAAGCTCTGATCGGGATGGAATCGAACCCTTCGGCCCGTTCGGGCCGCGCTGCAGGCCGCCGCGCGGGCCGGCGGCGAAGCGATGGCGATCAACCGCTCTCCGCCGGCTCGGCGTCGGCTGCGGCTTCCACTTCGGCGACGGCGCGGGGCCCGCGGCGCGGCGCCCGGGGTCCGCGCCCGGCGGTCTCGCGGGGCAGGCGCGCGAGATCCCGGGCGAGTCGCGACGCGAGCTCGGTCAGGCGGGCGCGATCTTCGCGCGACCACGCATCGAGCACGCCCGTCAGCTGGTCGAGACGATAGGCGACGATCCGCTCGTAGACCGCGCGGCCCTCCGGCGTGAGGCGCAGGACGACCTGGCGCGCGTCGCCGTCGGCCGTGCCGCGCTCGACCAGCCCTTCGTCGACGAGGGGCATCAGCTGGCGGCTCGCGGTCGCCGCATCCATGGCGCAGGCATCGGCCAGGCGCCGGACGGAGAGCGAGCCATGGTCGTAGAGGCTGCGCAGCGCCGCATAGCCCGCGCGCGTCACGACGGCGCCGACGGCGATCGCCTGATGCTGGTTGAAGCGTTTGTTGGCCCCGAGCCGGAACAGCTCTTCGAGCGCACGCTCGAGCGCCGCATCGCCGGACGCACCCTTCGCCGGGGCGAACGCCTCGCCTGCGAACGCCGCCAGGGGACTGCGCTCGCGCGTCTGCCGGGGGGTGGCCGATCGTCGCGCGCTCATGCTACCCGTTGCTTGTCTTAGTCATGGTTTTATCGGATTAGCCCAGCCGGCAAAGGAGCGCCAGATGGCAGCGGGGTCGACGAGCGGAGCGGGAGCGGGATCAAGAGCAGGAGCACGAGCAGGCGAATGTGCCGGCCGGATCGCCCTCGTGACCGGCGCGAGCCGCGGCATCGGCGCGGGGATCGCGGAGCGCCTCGCAGCCGCCGGCGCGAGCGTCGCCTGTGTCGCGCGCAGCCTCGACGAGCCGAAGGGCAAGGAGCCGGGCTCGCTGCGCGAGACCGTCGCGCGCATCAACGCCGCCGGCGGGCGCGCGATCGCGATCCAGGGCGACGTCGCGAAGGCCGAGTCGCGGGTCGCAGTCGTCGAGCGCTGCCGCGCCGAGCTCGGCGCGATCGACATCCTCGTCAACAACGCCGCCGCCGGGCCGCACAAGACCTTCGAGAAGCTGACGGCGAGCCATTTCGCGCTGACCTTCGGCGTCAACGTCGAGGCCGCCTTCCATCTCTCGCAGCTCGTCGTGCCCGCGATGCGCGAGAAGGGCCGCGGCTGGATCGTAAACATCTCGTCCGCGACGGCGCGGCTGCCGGAGGGCCCGCCCTTCGAGGCCTACCAGATCAACGGCGGCGCGCATCTCTACGCCGCGAGCAAGGCGGCGCTCGATCGCCTGACGGTCGGGATCGCCGCGGAGCTCTCCGAGGCCGGCATCGCGATGAACACCCTCGCGCCGGTCGCTGCCGTCATCACCGCCGCCGTCCGCATGACCGGCGCCGACAAATGGATCCAGCCCGAGATGATCGAGCCCGTCGAAGCGATGGCGGAGGCGGCCCTCGCCCTCGCCTGCTGCGACGCCAAACTGACCGGCCGGATCGCCTACAGCCTCGACCTGCTGAGCGAGCTCGGCCGCGAGACGCGCACGCTCGACGGCCGCGAGACGCTGACGCGGGAGAACGCGCAAACGCGCTGACGCGGCGATGCGCGGATGCGCGGAGCGCCGGCCCGCGAGCTGAGCGCCGCGCGCCGAATCGGGGCGCGCGATCCCGCCGGCTGCGCCATCGTGGGACTCCGCTCGAAGGAGGTGGACCCGATGATGCAGCCCGGACCCCCGCGAACCACCGCGCGCGCCGACGCCCGCGATCACGCACGCGATCATGCCCGCGCTGACGCTCGCGCTTGCGTGGCCCGGCGACTCGGCGCCCTGCTCGCCGTGCTCGGACTCTTCGCGATCGCCCAGCCCGCGGTCGCGCAGGACGAGGCGAAGGGAGCGGCCGCGGGCCCCGATTCGGCCGCCGCGCCGAGCCCGCAGACCCTCGCGCCGGCGCTCGCCAATGCGCCGAACGTCGTGATCGTCCTGCTCGACGACGTCGGCTTCGGCGCCGCCGAGACCTTCGGCGGTCCGGTCCCGACGCCGACCCTCGAGCGCCTCGCCGAGCAGGGCCTCCGCTACAACCGCTTCCATACGACCGGCATCTGCTCGCCGACCCGCGCCTCGCTGCTGACCGGCCGCAACGCCCATGCGGTCGGCGTCGGCGCCGTCCTCAACTCCGCTTCGAATCATCCGGGCAAGCTCGGCATGCTGCGCGACGACGCGAAGACCCTCGCGCAGGTGCTGCGCGAATGGGGCTATGCGACGGGCGCCTTCGGCAAATGGCATCTCACGCCCGATTGGGAGACCTCCCCCGCCGGCCCCTTCGACCGCTGGCCGACCGGCAAGGGCTTCGACCATTTCTACGGCTTCCTCGGCGGCGAGACCCATCAATTCGAGCCGACCCTCTACGAGGGCACGAGCCCCGTCAGCCGGCCGCCCGGCGCCGACTACCACCTCTCCGAGGACCTCGCGCGGCAGGCCGCCGCCTGGCTCCGCCTGCAGCACTCGATCCGCCCCGAGCGACCCTTCTTCGTGTACCTCGCCACCGGCGCGACCCACGCCCCGATCCACGCCCCCGAAGCCTCGATTCGCGCGCTCCGGGGCCGCTTCGAACACGGCTGGGACGAGGAGCGGCAGAGGACCTTCGAACGCCAGAAGGCGCTCGGCGTGATCCCGGCCGATACGCAGCTGACGCCGCGCCCGGAAATCCTTCCCGCCTGGGACTCGCTCTCGGCCGACGAGCGCCGCGTCGCGAGCCGCTTCATGGAGGCGAACGCCGCCTTCCTGAGCCATGCCGACCAGCAGATCGGCCGCGTCGTCTCCGCCCTCGAAGCGATCGGCGAGCTCGACGACACGATCTTCGTCTACATCGTCGGCGACAACGGCGCGTCGGCCGAAGGCGGCCTGCTCGGCAGCTGGAACTACTTCGCCGGGATCCACGGCATCCCCGAGGACATCCCGCGCGATCTCGAACGTCTCGACCAGATCGGCGGCCCGCGCTCCTACCCCCACTACCCCGCCGGCTGGGCCTGGGGCACGAACGCGCCCTTCCAGTGGGCGAAGACGATCGCCTCGCATCTCGGCGGCACGCGCAATCCGCTCGTCGTCCACTGGCCGAAGGGCATCGAGAGCCGCGGCGAGCTGCGCAGCCAGTTCGCCCACGTCAACGACGTCATGCCGACGATCCTCGAAGCCATCCGCCTGCGCGCGCCCGAACGCCTCGCCGACGCGCCGACGCCGCCGACCGACGGCACGAGCCTCGTCTACTCCTTCGGCGACGCGAACGCGAAGAGCCGCCACACGACCCAGTACTTCGAAGTCTTCGGCCACCGCGCGATCTACCACGACGGCTGGATGGCCTCGGCCTTCCGCGGCCGCGCCCCCTGGCGCGTGCTCGACCCGATCACCCGGCCGCTCGAAGGCGATCCATGGGAGCTCTACGACCTCGAGCACGACTTCAGCCAGGCCCGCGACCTCGCGGCCGCCGAGCCCGAGCGGCTGCGCCAGCTGCAGGCGCTCTTCGAGAGCGAGGCCGCGCGCAACTCGGTGCTCCCGATCGGCAACGACGTTCCCGGCACCGGTCTGCCGAAGCTCCACCAGGGTCGCCGGCGCTTCGTCTATGGCGAAGGCGCGATCGGCATCCCCGAGGCGGGTGCCCCGCCGATTCCGAACCGCTCGTACACGATCCGCGCGGAGCTCGAGATCCCGGACGAGCAGACCTCCGGCGTGATCGTGACCGAGGGCGGGGGCGTCGCCGGCTGGGCGCTCTATCTCGATTCCCAGCGGCGCCCCGTCTACACCTACAACTTCTTCGACGTCGAGCGGATGACGATCCGCGGCGACGCGCCGCTGCCGCTCGGCCCCGTCACCCTGCGTTATGTCTTCGACGCGGAGCCGGGGATCGGCAAGGGGGGCCGCGGCCGGCTCTACGTCGGCCTCGAGCGCGTCGGCGAGGCCCGGATCGGCGCGACCGCGCCGCGCTTCTTCTCGATCGACGAGACCTTCGACGTCGGCTTCGATACCGGCTCACCGGCCGGCGACTACCCGCCCGGATCACGGTTCACCGGCTCGATCCGGAAGGTCGAGGTCGAACTCGACTGAGCTGCCATCGATCAGCCGCTGGCGCTTCGGACCATGGCGCAGGCGCCGCCGACGCGCCTCAGATCAGGAGCGATTGCGGATCGAGGCCCAGCATCGCGCGGCCGACCTCCGCATAGCCCTTCTCGTTCGCGAAGGCGTGCTGCGAGATCGTCGTGATGTCGCGCCAGAGCCGATCGAGGGGCGATCTGCGATAGAGGGCCGTTCCGCCCGCGGCCTCGTACATCGCGTCGACCGCGAGCTTCGACGCGCGGAAGGCATGGATGCCCGCGAGCCGGAAGGCGGCGCGTTCGGCGAGCGTCGGCGCGTTTCCGTCACGGACGCCGTCCCAGATCTCGCCCGTCTTGTCGACGAGGTAGCTCTTCGCCGAACCCAGCGTCGCCTCCGCCCGCGCGACGGCGCGCTGGACGAGCAGCTCGTCGCGCAAGGCATGGCCACCGGGCTGGATCGTCTTCGTCGCCGCGAGCTCGCAGAACAGCTCGATCGAGGCGCGCGCGATCCCGAGCGAAGCGCCGGGCGCGTTCGCGACGATGAACCAGGGGAAGGCATAGAGCGGCGACGGATCCTTCGGCGGCTCGAAGAGCGAGAAGCTGAGCTCGTCGGGGACGAACACGTCGGCGACGCGCCAGTCGTGGGAGCCGCTGCCGGCGAGGCCCGTCGTGTGCCAGGTATCGAGGATCTCGACGTCGGCGCGGGAGAAGAACGTCATGCGGACCTGCGGATGGCCGTTCGGGCCGGCGATCGGGCCCGCCTCGTCGCAGACGATGCAGCCGCCGACGAACCAGTCGGCGTGCAGGCTCGAGCTGCCGAAGGGCCATTGGCCCGTGACGCGGTAGCCGCCTGCGACCCGCAGCGCGCGGCCGCGCGGGACGAGCACGCTCGCCGTGATCGCATCGCGATCCGCATAGACGCGCTCTGCCACCGATCGCTCGAGATGGGAGGCGTAGAAGCCGCCATCGGAGCCGATCATCACGACCCAGCCCGCGGAGCCGTCGGCCCGGGCGACTTCTTCGACGATCTCGAGCTGCGTGATCGGATCGACCTCGGGGCCGCCCATCGCCCGGGGCATCGTCATGCGGAAGGCGCCCGCCTGCTGGAGACCATCGACGACCTTCGGCGTCAATCGACCTGCCGCCTCGATCGCCTCCGCCTCGCCGCGGATCATCGGCCCGAGGGCCCGCACCGCCGCGAGGATGTCTGCACCGCTCTCATCCGTCTTCATTCGATGCCCTCCACCATCCGGCCCGCGGTTTCACCGCCGTCGATCGTCAGCTCGGCGCCCGTCACGTAGGCGCTGTCGTCGCAGGCGAGAAAGAGCGCGAGCTTCGCGACCTCCTCGGCCTCGCCCGCGCGAGGAATCGGGAGACTCGACCAGAAGGCCTGCTGGTCGACGCCGGGGAACTCGGTCGGCGCGATCATCGGGGTCCGGATCGAGCCCGGGCAGATCGCGTTGACGCGGATCTTCGCGCGGCCGAACTCGAGGGCCGCCGTCTTCGTCATGCCCCGGATGGCCCATTTGCTCGCGCCGTAGGCGGATGCGCCGGGCACGCCCTTCTGCCCCGCGACGGACGAGATGTTGACGATCGCGCCGCCGCCGCTCGCCTTCAGCAGCCCATGGCAGCTCTGCATGCCGAGGAAGCAACCGATCTGGTTGACCTCGACGACCGCGCGATAGTCCTCGAGCGCCATCGTGCGGATGAAGCCCCCGCGAAAGATGCCGGCGTTGTTGACGAGCACGTCGAGGCGCCCTTCCTGCGCCGCGATCCCCTCGACGACCCCGCGCCACTGCTCGGGCTTCGTCACGTCGAGATGAACATAACGTGCGGCGGGCTCCAGCTCCGCCGAGAGCTTCTCGCCGACCGGGTCGAGCACGTCGGCGATGACGACTCGAGCACCTTCTCCGACGAAGAGCCTCGCCTCGGCCTCGCCCTGCCCCCGCGCGCCGCCCGTGATGAGCGCGACCTTGCCATCGAGCTTTCCCATCCGCGCTCTCCCGCCTCGCGCCTAATCCCGCTTGCCGATCGGCAACATGATGTTCGTCCCCGCGCCCACGACCTGGGGCGAGACGCCATTCCACTTCTCGACCATCTTCAATTCGACGAGGGTCGGCGCCTTCTCGAGCGCCTCGCCCTGGATCCGGATCGCCTCGGCGTCGGCGGTCGCCTTGATGATCTGGGTCTCGGCGTCGGTCCGGGCTTGCTGCATCTTGAAGATCGCCTTCTCGGCCTCCTGCTGCTGCACCATCTTCGCCTCGATCGCCTGCTCGAGCTCGGGCGACAGGGCGACGTCCTCGATCACGAGATCCTCGAGCACGAGCAGCGTCCCGACCTTCTCGCGCGCCGATTCGAGGGCGGCGACCTTGATCTGCTCGCGCGTCTTCACGATGTCGGCCGCGGTCTTGAGCGCCGTCACCTCCTTCGTCGCCTCCTGGACCCGGGGCAGGATCAGCTTGTCGAAGGGATTGCCCGCGTAGTCGCGCAGCACCGAGACGACCGACGCCTCGGGAATCCGGTAGAGGACCTTCAGCTGGATGTTGATCTGCTGCAGATCCGACGAGAAGCACTGGGCGGAGACCTCGCGCGTGTCCTGCTGGACGTTGACGTGCCGGATGTCGGTGATGAAGGGCAGCTTGAAACCGAAGCCCGGCGCGAGGAAAGCGTCCGACATCGTGCCGAGGATGACCCGCACGCCGCGCTCGCCGGGCTGGATCACGTAGGTGCTCCCGAGCACGGCCGAGAGCGCGAAGAACGCCAGGATGAAAGTAGCGATGGTACGACCGGACATATGCCCTCCTCGCGCTGCGGAAGGCAGCGGGCCCTGATCCTAGGCGAGCGCCGCGCAGACTGCCTTCATCCGTCGCGTCGGTCGCGGCTTGGATGGCGGCCTCGATCGCCGCCTCGATCGGGCCTTTACGCGGAGCGGGTCCTTTCCGACAATCCGTCCGCCGCCGCGATCGCGCACTCGGCCCGGTGCCCACGCCGGAAACCCGCCTGGAGAAGCCCCGCCATGAACCCGATCGTCCCCTTCGAGATCCAGATCCCCGATACCGACCTGCAGGACCTGAAGGCCCGCCTCGCGCGCACGCGCTGGCCCGAGGCCGAGACCGTGAAGGACTGGTCGCAGGGCATTCCGCTCGCCTACGTCCAGGAGGTCTGTGAGTACTGGACCTCGAAATACGACTGGCGCGAGCGCGAGCGCAAGCTCAACCGCTTCCCGCAGTTCAAGACGAAGATCGACGGGCTCGACATCCATTTCATCCATGTGAAGTCGCCGGTCGCGACGGCGACGCCGCTCGTCATGACCCACGGCTGGCCCGGCTCGGTCGTCGAGTTCCAGAAGGTGATCGCGCCCCTCACGGATCCGGTCGCCCATGGCGGCCGGGCCGAGGACGCCTTCGATGTCGTCTGCCCCTCGCTCCCCGGCTACGGCTTCTCGCAGAAGCCCGCCGGCACGGGCTGGGGCGTCGGCAAGATCGCCGACGCCTGGCACGAGCTGATGGGCCGCCTCGGCTACCGCAAGTACCTCGCCCAGGGCGGCGACTGGGGCTCGATGGTCACGACCTGCATCGGGAGCCAGCATCCCGAGGCCTGCCTCGGCATCCATCTCAACATGGCGATCGCGCCGCCGACCGAGGACTCGCTGAAGGACCTGACGCCCCTCGAGCAGAGCGCCCTCGCCGGCATGGAGAACTACGGCAAATGGGACAGCGGCTACTCGAAGCAGCAATCGACCCGGCCCCAGACCCTCGGCTACGGGCTCGTCGATTCGCCGGCGGGCCAGGCGGCCTGGATCCTCGAGAAATTCTGGAGCTGGACCGATTGCAACGGCCATCCCGAGAACGCGCTCTCGCGCGACGAGATGCTCGACAACGTGATGCTCTACTGGCTGCCGGCGACGGGCGCGTCCTCGGCGCGGCTGTACTGGGAGAGCTTCAACTCGGTGCCCATGCAGCCCGTCGAGGTTCCGGTCGGCGTCAGCGTCTTCCCGCACGAAATCTTCAAGGCGTCGCGGCGCTGGTGCGAGGCGCGTTATGGGAAGCTGGTCCACCACAACGTGCTCGAAAAGGGCGGCCATTTCGCGGCCTTCGAGCAGCCCGAGATCTTCGTCGACGAGGTCCGCACGGCGGCCCGGGCGATCCGGGCGGGGGCGTAGCGGCATGCGCGGATCCGCTCTCGCCGGCTCGATCGCCCTCGCCGCAGCGACCCTGCTCGCCGCCGGGGGCTGCTCGACCGCCTACTACGGCGCGATGGAGCAGCTCGGCCAGCACAAGCGCGACATCCTGAAGAGCCGGATCGAATCCGGCCGCGAGGAGCAGCAGGAGGCGCAGGCGCAGTTCAAGACGACCTACCAGCGCTTCAAGGAGGTCGCCGGCTCCGACGGCGGCGATCTCGAGGCGATCTACGAGCGCTTGAACGCCGAGTACGAGCGGAGCGAGGCGCGGGCGCAGGACGTCCGCGACCGGATCGCTTCGATCGAGCAGGTCTCGGGCGACTTCTTCCTGAAGCACAATCTCAACGTCCGGGCGATCGCCTCGCTCTCGGGCTCCCTCGGCGAGATCGAGAGCGACGTCGACGCGCTGATCCGCGACATCGACGCCTCGATCCGGGAATCGGAGAGCTTCCTCGCGACCCTCGAGACGACGAGTTGAGATCAGAGCGGCAGCGTCAGATCCACGAGCATCGCCAGAAAGACGGCGAAGAGGAAGGCGAGCGAGACACGGAAGACGCCCTGCGCCGCCGCGTCCGTCCGCTCGCGAAAGAGCCGGACCGAGCGGTAGAGGAACCAGAGCCCCGCGGCTGCGGCGACGGCGAAATAGATCGGCCCCACGAGGCCGAAGAAATACGGCGCGACCGTGACCGGCAGCAGCCCGGCCGTATAGGCGACGACCCGGCGCCGAGTCGCCTCGTCGCCGATCACGGAGGGCGGCATCGGGATCCCCGCCGCCGCGTAGTCGGCCTTGCGATACAGGGCGATCGCCCAGACGTGCGGCGGCTGCCAGAAGAAGACGATCGCGAACAACGACCAGCCCGCGAGACCGATCGTTCCGTTGACGGCCGCATCGGCGATCAGCGGCGCCGCCGCCCCCGCCGCCCCGCCGATCACCGCGTTCCAGATCGAGCGCGGCTTCAGCCAGATCGTGTAGACGAAGACGTAGAAGAGGATGCTCGCGACGCCGACGAGGGCGGCCGGCAGACCGCTGACGGCGTACAGCAGCGCGGTCGACGCGAGGCCCAGGAAGAGCCCGAAGAGCAGCGCTGCGCGGGGCGCGATCAGGCCCGCCGGCAGCGGCCGGGCCTTCGTC